>DASVUA010000556.1:0-4088 GCA_036387295.1 Thermoanaerobaculia bacterium
CCTGCAGAACGAAGGCATTCAGTATCCCGACGCGAAGCTGGTGGTCTTTCGCGACGTCACACCCACGGCGTGCGGCACCGGGCAGGCGGCCTCGGGGCCGTTCTACTGTCCGGGCGATCAGAAGGTCTACGTCGACCTCGGCTTCTTCGACGAGCTCGCGCGCCGCTTCGCTGCGCCGGGCGATTTCGCGCAGGCCTACGTCATCGCACACGAGATCGGGCATCACGTGCAGAACGTGATCGGCACCGCGGGGCGCGTGCACGAAGCGATGGAGCGCGACCGCCGGAACGCCAACGAATACTCGGTGCGTCTCGAGCTGCAGGCCGACTGCTACGCCGGCATCTGGGGCTTCCACACCGCGCAACGCAACCTGCTGGAGGCGGGTGACGTCGAGGAAGGACTCGGCGCCGCGTCGGCGGTCGGCGACGACCGCATTCAGGAAATGTCGGGTCGCGCGGTGAATCGCGACTCGTTCACGCACGGCTCATCCGCGCAACGGATGGAGTGGTTCCAGCGCGGCTTCAAATCGGGCCGCGTGGCCGACTGCGATACGTTCAAGTAGCCGGTCGTTCCAACGCGTCGCGGTCCCACTTTGCGCAATCGGCCGCCGCTTCATAGGTGGACTGGAAGAACTCCATCAACATCTCGTCCGGCGCGGCCGAACTGCGCACCGCTTCGTACGGCAGGATGAACTCGCCCATCTCTTTGCTGAAGAACGCCTCGTCCGGACGCACCTTCGCCTCGGCGAATCCTTCGGGCGTGGCGTAGGCGTACGAATAGAACATCGCATCCATCGTCGGGCCGCCCGGCCAGAAGCCGGCGCTCGAAACTTCGTGCGAGTAGGCTTCGCGCGTGACGTGATCGGGAAGGATCGGCACGCCGGGATGGACGGGCGCGGTCCTTCCGGAGAAGCGCGTCACCGCGAGATCGAAGCTGCCCCAGAAGAAATGGACCGGGCTGACTTTGCCGATGAACCGCGCGCGAAACGCGTTCATCACGCGATCCATCTGCACGAGCGCGCACCAGAAGCGATGCGCGGCATCGCGGTCGTACGACGCATGCTGCTCGTCCTGTTCGAACGGAATCGGATTTTCGACCTCGGACGGCGTCGTGTGGATCTGCACGTCCACGCCGAGGGCCGCAACGGCGTTCATCGTCTTCCGATAGAACGTCGCGACGCTCATCGGCTCGAGCGCGAAATTCTCCGCCTGCCCATCCGAGCAGGTCACCGAGAGGCGATGCTCGATGAAATCGAAGTCGATTGCGAACGTGCGTGCGCCGTCCGGAATCGGCGAAGTGCCGAGCCCGCGCGTCGTGACGTAGAGCGGCACATGCCACCAGTGATTCACCGCCGGCGCTTTTTTCATGCGGATCTTGCCCGCCACCTGCGTCCAGAGCTGCAGCGTTTGACAGGTGTCGGACCAATCGGACCAGCGGAGCTCAGGCCATGCTTGCATGCGCGCTAGTGTAGTGGCTCGGATAGAATCCGCGGCCCGATGTCACACGACCCGCAGCCGTCCATTCTCGAGCCAATCCCGTTCGTTGGCCGCTCGCTCACGTTCCGCATCGCGCCTGAAACCGACGTACCCGATGCGCTCCGCCGCCTGCGCGATGGTCTTTCCATCGACTGCGGCGTGGTCGGCATCGGTGAGCCGGTCGCGCTCGCCCTCGGCAAGACGATCGAAGGATTGCGCACCTTTCCGGCGATGTCCGGCCCGGCGTGCAGCGTTCCATCGACGCAGCAGGCGCTCTGCTTTCTGTTGCGCGGTCCCGATCGCGGCGCGGTATTCGATCTCACGAACGAGATCCGCGACCTCGTCACCGACGCGTTCCTCCTCGTCGATTCCGTCGACACGTTCAAGTATCGCGAAGGACGCGATCTCACGCGGTTCGAAGACGGCACCGAGAATCCGAACGGCAAGCTCGCGAAAAAAGCGGCCATCGTCGGCGACGGACCTCTCGCCGGCTCGAGCTTCGTCGTGGTGCAGCGCTGGGTGCACGATCTCAATCGCTTCCGCCGCTTTGACGAATCGAAGCGGGAAGAGTTGATCGGCCGCCGCGCCGAATCGAACGAAGAGATCGAAGACGCGCCCGAGTCGGCGCACGTGAAGCGCACCGCGCAGGAAAGCTTCGAGCCGGAAGCGTTCATGCTGCGCCGCTCGATGCCATGGGCCACCTCCGAACAGGAAGGCCTCGAGTTCGTCGCCTTCGTAGAAAACCTCGACCGCTTCGAGCGTCAGATGCACCGCATGGTCGGCCACGACGACGGCATCGTCGACGGCCTCTTCACCTTCTCCCATCCCGTCACCGGCGGCTATTACTGGTGTCCGCCCGTGAAGAAGGGGAAGCTCGATTTGAGCGCTTTTGGAATTTGAGGACAAAGGCGCTTAGGCGCGGAGGCGCTTGGGTCATGCGTCGCCTGATGCGCCATCGTCGCGGAGCGTGAGCGCTCGCGGCGCACATGCCCGCGAGCGCAACATCACCCAAGCGCCTAAGCGCCTCCGCGCCAAAGCGCCTCGCGAGATTGGCGCGCGCAGCGCGCTAATCTCGCGCCTGCGCCTTCTCACTGCGACACCATTCGCTCCAGCTTCCGACGTAGAGCGCGGCGCCTTTGAGGCCGGCGTGTTCGAGGGCGAGGAGGGTGTGGCAGGCGGTGACGCCGGAGCCGCAGTGCACGACCACGCGTTCTGTTGCGATGCCGCCGAACAGCGTTTCGTATTGTGTGCGCAACGCGTCGGCGGATTTGAAGCGGCCGTTCTCCAGATTTTCGGTGAACGCCAGATTGATCGCGCCGGGGATGTGTCCCGCGACCGGATCGATCGGTTCGGTTTCGCCGCGAAAACGCGCCGCGGCGCGGACGTCGAGCACGCGCCACTGCGCGTCACTGCGCAGCGCGTCGACGCGTTCCATGTCGGCGAGCGGCAATTGCCACGACGTGGCGGGATAGCGCGGTAACGCGAGGAACTGCGGCGCTTCTTCGGTGAGAGGGAACCCCGCTTCCACAGCCGCGCTGAAGCCGCCGTCCAGCACCGCCACGTCGCGGTGGCCGACCGCGCGCAGCATCCACCACGCGCGCGCGGCCGCGTTCGCGCCGTGCGCATCGTCGTAGACCACGACCGTCGTCGACGGCGAAACGCCCCACCCGCCGAGGCGTTGCAGCCAGCGGTCGAACTCCGGAAGAGGATGACGGCCGCCGCGAACAGGATCCGCATTGTCATCGCGCGCCGCACTCAGTTGCGTGTCGAGATCGGCATGACGCGCGCCGCGCAGATGCGAGACCGCATAGACAGCAGGCCCCGGCCGCGTATCGAGCAGCACGAGATCCGGCGACGTTTCGACCAACTGCGCGAGCTCTTCTGTCGAGATGATCGGGTTCATTGCGGCGATGCTACGTCATCTCGAGCAGTGTTGTCGGTTGTCAGTTGTCGGTTGTCCGTGCGTTCTTCGCGACGACCCCCAGACAACCGATAACCGACAACCGACAACCCCCACTTAGCAACCCCTTAAGAACATCCACGCTGCCACACGTAGTGAACGCGATTTTTTCGGATCTTCATAAGGAAGTCTTAGCAACCGCACCTCCTTCATCGCGCCTACATTTCGCGAGTCGAAAGGAGATACACCAGTGACGACATTTGAAACCGTAGTGGATCGCGAAGTGACGGAGGCGCTCGAGTCGATGTTGTTGATTCGCGCATTCGAAGAGAAATCGGCCGAGCTGCAGGCGAGCGGGCGCGCCGGCACGATGTGCACGTCGGTCGGCCAGGAAGCGTCGGCCGTCGGCGTGATGCGTGCCCTCGGCCAGGACGACCTGATCCTCACCAATCACCGCAGCGCAGGCCACCTCCTCGCACGGGGCGCCGATCCGGGCCGCGTCTTCGCCGAGATCATGGGGAAGGCCACCGGCTACTGCAAAGGGAAGAGCGGCAGCCTCCACATCTCCGCTAAAGAGCTCGGCGTCGTGCTCACGTCGACCATCGTCGGCGGCGAGTTGTCGCTCGCGACCGGCGTCGGCCTTTCGCTCTCCATGAGCGACACCGATGCGATCGCCGTCGTTTTCTTCGGTGACGGCGCTGCGACCGAAGGCA
>DASVUA010000557.1:0-4067 GCA_036387295.1 Thermoanaerobaculia bacterium
GCTTCAACATCGTCGTGCGAGGCGAGGTGCGCGTGCGCATCCTCGAAGAAGTCTCGCGAACGCCGTATCGCACCGCGCGCGTGATCGCCGATCCCGAGCAGACGCGCGAGCCGGAAGAAGCGTACGCACAACGCGAATGGCTGGCCGATGTGTCGCGTCAGTACCTGCAATACCTGCCGGACGCCACGCCGGTGCCGGAGATCGAGATCGTGAATCTCGACGCGCTCACGAACGCGCTGATCATGTCGCTCAATCTCGACAACGAAGAAAAGCAGCGGCTGCTCGAGCTCGACGACGTCATCGCACGCGCGGAACAGATCGGCAGCGAGCTCGCGGAACGGATCGAATCGCTGCGCTTTCTCTCGGGATACCGGCGCCAGGGCGACCCTTCCCACAACTGACCCGCGCATTAGAATGCGCGCCGTGTCCACGACCCTCGCCTATCGCGACTTCTACTATCCCCTGAACGTCTTCATGCACATCCTCACGCACGAGGAAGGCGACGTTCCGTATCTGCATTACGGCCTTTTCGAAAGTGATGAGGAGACGCTTCCGGTGGCGCAGGAGCGGTCGACCGAGCTGCTGCTCGCGCGACTCCCTTCTCCACCGGCGCGCCTTCTCGAAGTCGGCATCGGCCTCGGCACGACGCTCGATCGCCTCACGCGCCTCGGCTACGACGTCACCGGCATTACACCCGACGACAAGCAGATCGCGGTCGTGCGCGACCGGTATGCCGACCGCGTTCGCGCGGAGTGCATCGCGTTCGAGCAGTTCGTCTCGCCCGAGCGGTTCGACATGGTCCTCTTTCAGGAATCGTCGCAGTACATCGAGGCGCGGGCGCTGTTCGCGAAAGCGGCGGAGCTGACGTCGAAGGTCTTCGTGCTCGACGAATTCGCGATGCGCCCCATCGGCGTGCTGCACCGGTACGACGACTTTCTCGCGGCGGCGGAGCAGCACGGCTTCCGCCTCACCGAAGAGATCGACGTCTCGGCGAAAGTGCCGGCGTCGATCGACTACTTCATGACCCGCTTTCCCCGTTATCGCGAGCGTCTCGTCTCCGATCTCGGCATCAGCAGCCAGCAGATCGACGAGCTGATCGAGAGCGGACGCGAGTACCGCAAGCTCTACGAGAGCGGCGCCTACGGATATCGCCTGCTGCAGTTCGCGCGCACCGCCTGAACGAGAATTTCTGAACGCCGCATCGTGTGTGGCACGATGCGCGGCTGAAGACCCAATGTCTGAACACATCTCTACTCTCGTTCGAGAGCTCTCGCACCTGCAGTCGACCGAGCTGCACGACCGGCTTCGCGTGGTCGTCGAAGAGCTGACGCTGCCGGAGCGTTTCGACCTCCTCCACCGGCTCGGCATCTACCATCATCCGGAATCGGTCTCCGGCGCGGCCGCGACGCTCGACGAGACGGCGGTGCTGCGCGACGCGCTGCCGCGCATTGCGCAGGAGTACGGCGTCGAGACGGTCCTCGACATCCCGTGCGGAGATTTCCACTGGATGCAGCATGTGGCGTGGAACGTCGACTACACCGGCGCCGACGTCGTGCCTGAGATCGTCGCGGACAACCAGCGGCAATACGGCGGACCGCGCCGCCGCTTCGTGCTGCTCGACGTGACGCGCGATGCGCTTCCGAAGGTCGACCTGATCCACTGCCGCGATCTGCTCATCCATCTGAGCAACCGCGACTGCCGCGCCGCGCTGGCGAACTTCGTGGCCAGCGGCTCGCGGCTGCTGCTGACGAGCCACTTCTCCCGCCGCGTGACGAACACGGAGATCGTCTCGGGCGACTTCCGCCCGGTCAACCTCTGTGCGCCGCCGTTCCATCTCCCGCCGCCCCTTCAGGTCGTGAACGAGCGCAGCGCCCTCGCCGGCGGCGCGTTCACAGACCGTTCGATGGCCCTCTGGCGCCTGAGCGACCTCCCACGATGACCATCGCGGTGCTCTATCCGAGGCGGGAGTATGCGGACCGCGCTGAACAGACGGCGGCGTGGCAAACGCTGTCGCGGCTGCGGCGCGGCGACGACATCGCCGAAGTCGTTTATTACGACGAGAACGAATCAGCCGGCGACGTCGCGGAGGAAGTCTTCGAGCCGCACGTGCTGGTCGTGCTCGACCCGCGGGCGACGGTCGAGCGCACGCTCGCGGCACGGCTGCGCGCGCAGCTCACGCCCGGCGACTCGCTGATCGTGCCGCTGCAGGCCGAACCGCTTCTTTATCTCTGCACGCTCGAAACGTTGCGCGGCGAACGGCGGTCGTTGCGGCGGGTGCTCGACGGCCGCACGCCCGCAACCGCCAGCACGGTCTCGGTGGAGCGGTGGCAGCGTGCGGTGTCGCCCGACCTCCTTCCGTTCGTCCCTCCCGCCGCTCGCGCGCTGCTGCACGCCGGTTGCGGCGACGGAGCTCTCGGCGAACAGATCAAACGCCGGCAGCGCTGCCGCGTCATCGGAATCGAGCGGAGCCGCGAGCTCGCGTCCACCGCCCGGCGGCGGCTGGACGACGTCTACATCGGCGACGTCGCGGAGATCGTTCCGATCCTCGACGAGCGGTTCGACTGCATCATCGCCAGCGGTATCGAACAAGCCGCCGATCCGTGGTCGCTCCTCGCCGGATTGCGGCGCGTCACGGCGCCGGGCGGCACGCTCATCGCCGCCTTCCCCAACGTCGCGCACGCCAGCGTGGTCGCCGATCTTCTCGAGGGACACTTCGCGATCGCGAAGCAGATGCGCTTTTTCACCCGCGAATCGATCGAAGAGCTGATGGACATCGCGGGATGGGACGTCGAGAGCATCGCCACGGTCGAAGCGCCCGACGAGCGGCTGCCCGCGGCCCTCCGCACGACCGCGGGAGACCTCTCGGTGGCCTGGTTCATCGTCACGACGCGCCGTGAAGGATGAAACTCGGCACCCCCGACGTTAAGCGGGGGGCCAACGTATACTCCGACAGCCGATGATGACCTCCGATCTTCTAGCAATTGCTCCCACTTCCGCCGCGGGACGCGGCAGGCACATCGCGGAGCCGTTCCTTCATTACAACGCGCAGCAGATCTACAACACGATCACCGATCAGACGCTCCTGGCCGGGCAACCGGGCTTCGAGGAGCTGCAGCAGATCCGCACCGGCGCGCTCTCACCTCACCAGCTTTCCGACAGCATGCGCGAGATGCTCTTCGCCAACGCCTGGCTGGTCGAATCGGGTGAGCGCGACCTCAGTTCCCGCTTCCGGCTGAAATACGTCTCGCTTGAGGCGAGCACCGTCTGCAACCAGGGCTGCTACTTTTGCCCCGTTTCCGTGGAGCGTCGTGAAGACCACTTGATGAGCCTCGAGCTCTACGAAAAGATCGTGGCGCAGCTCGCGGAGCATCGCGACACCATCGACGGCGTGTCGATGATCCACTACAACGAGCCGACCGCCGACCGGCGCTTTCTCGATCAGGTGCGGATCCTCAAACGCTACGGTCTGCCGCCCGCGGTGCTCACCAACGCCACCGGCCTCACGCGCGACCGCGTCGATGCGATCCTGGAGATGGGCGGGCTGCGGTATCTCTCGATCAACCTCTCCACGCTCGACCGCGAGCGCTACAAGCAGGAGCGCGGCGGCGATCACATCAATCTCGTGCTGCGCAACCTCGACTACATCAAAGACAAGCCGCTCGCCCCACAGATGGACATGGCAGTCCTCGGCAAGGGCGACGACGTGCATCGCCGTGATTTCGAAGAGATCAGCGAGCGCTTCGCGAACACGCGCTTCAAGATGCACTTCTACCCCGTGATGGACCGCGCCGGCGCCGTGCCGGTGGGTCTCCATCCCGAATCGCGGCACGAGCGTCTGCGCGGCTGCGAGCAGACCGGCTCACGCGTCGTGCAGTGGGTGCACATCACGCCGAAAGCGGACGCCGTTCTCTGCTGCCAGGATTATTACGATCAGCACATCGTCGGCAATCTCAACGAACAGAGCCTCGATGAGATCCTCTCCGGCCCCCGCATGTCGCTGCTGCGGCGCTGGGTGTACGGGATCGAGGAGGCGCCGGACGATTTCATCTGCCGCGGCTGCATCTACG
>DASVUA010000558.1:0-2371 GCA_036387295.1 Thermoanaerobaculia bacterium
GGCGTGCGGCAGCGCGTACGCCGCGCTTTCGGCGGCGATCGAGTCCGCCTGTGGCGACGCGAGCACGACGAACGTGGAGCGGCTGCTCTCCATGTCTTCCGCCGCATCCATGAGCAGCGACACATTGCGCTCGCCGAACACCGACTGCAGCGTACGTGTGTACGAGGCGAGGAAACGGCCTTTGCGGAAATCGTCGATCACGTTCACCGCGATCGCGCCGTTCGGCGCGAGCAGCTTGCGCAACTGCGCCGTGAATTCGCGCGTGGTGAGGTGATACGGCACCGAGAGGTCGTTGAACGCGTCGATGAAGATGACGTCGTACGGCTCGTTCGCGCCCATCGAAAACCAGCGCGCGTCTTCGTTCACGGTGCGGATCGCGGCGTCGCGCTCGATGCCGAAGAAGCGGCGCGCGACGCGTGTGACCGCAGGATCGATCTCCACGACATCCACCTGCGCGGTCGGATAGAGCGAATCGACGAGACGCGGCAGCGTGTAGCCGCCTCCGCCGATGAACAGCAATCGAAGCACCGGCCGTTGCTGCGCCGTCCAGCCGATCACGTCGTTGAACGTGCGCAGATAGCCGTATTCGAGGTGCGACGGATCGTCGAGATCGGCGTACGAATGCACGAGGTGATCGAGGTGCAGCGCGTGCATCGGCGCGCCGGTGTCTTCCCGGATCGTCCGCTCCACCGCGATCGTGTAGTACTGGCTTTCCTCGCGATGGATCTCTCCCGTTCCTGACGCCTGCAGCAGCGGATCCTGATGCGGCGGCGGCAGGGTGCCGGGCCGGAGTCCGGCGTAGGCGGCGCCGGCGAGGAGCACGAGCAGCGCGGCGGCGCGGCCGCGGCGTCCGAACAGACCGCCGAAAATGAGCGCCGATGCGATCAGCACCGCGCCGACGCCGACGAGCGTCGCCCGCGTTCCGAAATGCGCGACGAGATAGAAGCCGGTGACGAACGTCCCCGCGATCGAGCCGAGGGTCGAGAGCGCGTAGATCTTCCCGACCACGCTCCCTGCCGTTTCGACGTCGCGCACCGCGAGCTTCACCGCGACCGGCGAGATCATGCCGAGAAAAAACGCGGGGAGAAAAAAGAGGGCGAATGAAAGCAGCACGACGCGATGCAGCAGCGTCGTGGCGATGCCGAGCGACGTGAGCAGCCCGTCTTCGCTGGCGAGGAAGGTCGTCGCCGGCGCGATGAGCATCGCCGCGATTCCGGAAGCCAGCAGGAGCCACCCGAGCGTCGTATCCGCCGGACGCCGATCCGCCAGCCACCCGCCCACATACGCGCCGCCGCTGATGCCGGCGAGCACGACCCCGATGATGCTGGTCCACGTGTACAACGAAACGCCCACATACGGCGCCAGCACGCGCCCCGCAACCAGCTCGATGACGAGCGTGCAAAACGACGCAGTAAACGCAACAATCGCCGCACGAACCACAGGTCGAGACATCAAGAGGATTATGCACGTGTCCGAGGGGGTGAACGTTCGTTGCGCGCTGTCCAGATCGCGGGTCGTTCGCGAACGCCTGCGTTTTAGTGGAGCGGCGGGCTCTTAGCCCGCCGAGCATGATTCGGCGGGCTAAGAGCCCGCCGCTCCACTTAACCAACGCGCGGCTCGGACGGCGCGTGCGGCTAGATCCCCGTGACCCGCACGACTTCTTCGAAGCTTGTCACGCCCTCGGCGAGTTTGCGGAGGGCGCTTTGGCGGAGGGTGCGCATGCCGCGTTTGATGGCCATGTCTTTGATCTTCAGAAAGTCTTCGCCGCGCTCGACGAGATCGCGGATCGCGTTGTCGACCGGCAGGATCTCGAAGATGCCGGTGCGGCCGTAGTAGCCGGTGTTGCGGCAGCGGATGCAGCCGGCGCCTTCTTTCACGATGATGCGCTTCCCCTGCGGCGCCTGCAGGTTCAGCATCGCCGCTTCTTCGACCGTGAGCGGACGATTGGTCTTGCAGTCTTCGCAGATGCGGCGCACGAGACGCTGGGCCATCGTCCCGATCAGCGTGGAAGAAATGAGGAACGGCTGAATCCCGAGATCGACCAGGCGCGTCACCGAGGTCGACGCGTCGTTCGTGTGCAGCGTGGAGAAGACGAGATGCCCGGTCAGCGCGGCCTGCACGGCGTTCTGCGCGGTCTCGCCGTCGCGGATCTCGCCGACCATAATGATGTCGGGATCCTGGCGCAGAATCGTGCGCAGCGCGGAGGCGAACGTGATCCCGATCTTGTTCTGCACCGAGGTCTGATTGAACTCGTCGTAGACCATTTCGACCGGATCTTCGATGGTGGTGATGTTGATCTCCGGCGAGGCGAGACTCTTCAGCGCTGAATACAACGTGACGGTTTTTCCGGAGCCGGTCGGACCGGTGACGA
>DASVUA010000559.1:0-3668 GCA_036387295.1 Thermoanaerobaculia bacterium
CTAAGAATTCCGAGAAACTCGACTGGAAACACTCCATCGTCGATCTGCTCAAGCTTCTCGATATGGACAGCAGTCTTGCCGAGCGTAAGGAGCTGGCCGCCGATCTCAACTACACCGGCGACACGAACGACTCCGCGACCATGAACATGTGGCTGCACAAGGAAGTCATGCGCAAGCTGGCGGAGAACGGCGGTAAGGTTCCGGCCGACCTGCTGTCTCATTGAGGCCGAACATGACATCCGTCCTCGATGCAGTTCGCGAGCAACTCGGACCCGACACCATCCAGAAGCTGAGCGGCGCCCTCGGCGCCGATCCCGCTGCGACGTCCAATGCAGTCTCTCTCGCTTTGCCGGCGCTTCTGGGCGGTCTCGCCCACAATGCGGGCAAACCGGAAGGCGCGGCGGCGCTCGACAATGCGCTCAATCAGCATGACGGCAGTATTCTCGACAATCTCGGCAGCATGTTCGGCGGCGGCGCCGGCGGCGGTGCGCTCGGAGGGATCGGCGGCGCGATTCTCGGCCATGTTTTCGGCGGCCGGCGTGGCTCGGTCGAAGAGGGTGAGGGGAAGGCGTCAGGCCTCGACGCCGCGCAGGTCGCTCAGCTCATGGCGATGCTTGCACCGATCGTGATGGGCGTGCTCGGCCGCATGAAACAGACGAAGGGGCTCGACGCGAATCGCCTTCCCGAAGTACTCAATGACAGCGGGAGCGGCGGCAGTATCGGCAGCCTCGGCTCGGTTCTCGGCGGCATCTTCGGACAGAAGCCTTGAGCGGCGATCCGACGGATCGCGCGTTTTGAAAATGCTTGAAGTGCGGTGACGCCAGGTCGCCGCACTTCACACAACTTCAGTGCGGCGCGGCGGGCACTATCGGTTTTCCTTCAATCACGTATTGCAGAATGAATGCGGCGATTGGAACGCCGAGAAGAAGGCCCCAGACGCCAAAGAGGTGCTCAGCGATGACGAGGATCAACAGGACGGCCACCGGATGCAGGCGGAGGTGCCGACCGTAGATCAGTGGGTTCAGCATGTAGGCTTCAACGGCATGAATGATGAGAATGCCGGCAATCAGCCACAATACGTGCGGCACGCCTCCCACTTTCAATGCGAGAAAGGCGGCGGGTACGGTCGACAGGATCATCCCTGCGACCGGGATGTACGAGCAGACGAATACGATCATCGCCAGCAGCGCAATGGACGGTAATCCGAGCAACATGAACAGCACGACGGACAGCACCGCATTGACGACCGCGACAACGCTCTGTGCTTCGAACGCCCGGCCGAGCATCGTGCCGAATGCGGTCATGCTGGGCGTCACTTCGCGGTAAATCTCTGCCGTACGTCCTTCACTGAAGCGGCGCAGCGCTTCCCTCGTTTTGGGCATGTCCCAGATCAAGACGAAGGAGAGGATGACGGCGAGCACAAAGTGCAATGCGAAGACGAGCGCCGCGTTCGCGAACTCCGTCACCTCCGCGGCGACGCGCTTGCTGGTGGTCGTGACCGCGGTCTCGATCCGTCCGACGATCGTGGCGTATGCGTCCGATTGCTGGAAGTCCTGTAATGTCTGCGGGCCGGCGATTCCGATCACGAATCCGTCGACGAGATCACGTGCTTCGCGCCGGACGAACGTTTCTTCTCCTTCCGTACGCGCGGCCTCGGAGGCGATGTATTGCCGCGCCAGATTGCGGGCTTCGTTGATCATGCGCGGCACGACCAGCAAGCTCACACCGAACAGCATCGCGAGCAGAACGAGATAAACGACGACGACGTTTGCCTTGCGATGACCCCACCGCTTCGTGAGCCAGTTCACCGCGGTGTTGCCGATGTAGGAGAGCACAAAGGTGAGAAAGAAGATCGGAAACAGATGGCGGAGTAGGTAGAGGACGACAATGACGCCGATCCAGATCGCCAGTTTCTCGATCCTGAGTGCCAGTACGCGGTTCACGCGCGCAGTGTAATCGCAGGCCGTGCAATCAGCGAACGGCGTGGCCGCCACTTCCGACGATGTAGAGCGTTCCGTCGTCCGCTTTCACAGGGAGGATGTAGGAGCTCTTGGGCTCGGGATCGGAGCCATTCGGCCGCGGCCATAAGTAATCAACCCAGCCGCCGCCTCGCTCGGCCGCCTGCAGGAACTCATCGCCGAAACGTGTTCCGGCCGCGTCGACCAGCTCGTGCGACGAACGGCCCACCATCTCCGGCCGGGCGGGATGGCACACGGTGCGACCGTCCGCATCGAGCACGAAGACATACCAGCCGTCGCGAAACCAGCGGGTGGTTTGCAGATCGGCACACGCCGCGGCGCCACTTCCTTTCACCAGCCGGCCAGCACGTTCGACGTACTTGACCACTTCCGCTCGGCTCTCGCGCGGCGGCGTACTCCGGTACACTCCCACCTCGCAACGGGCGACCCGCCGGTGACCGATCCTGCGCGCGATGGTACCTTGCCGATCTGTGACGCCTTTGATGGCGTGGCGGTGGAAAGCGGCGGCTTTGCCGCCGCACTCCAAACTAAACGGGGGTGTTGTGCGGACGATTGCGACTACGGTGGGGTTGCTGGTGGTTTCGAATGTCTTTATGACGTTCGCCTGGTATGCACATTTGAAGGATCTCTCGGCGCGGCCGTGGTATGTGGCGGCGCTCGTGAGCTGGGGAATTGCGTTGTTCGAGTATCTGGTGCAGGTGCCGGCGAACAGGATCGGGTTCGGGCGATTGTCGCTTCCGCAGTTGAAGATTCTGCAGGAGGTCATCACGCTCTCGGTCTTCGTACCGTTCTCGTTGTTCTATATGCGCCAGCCGCTGAACATGAATTTCGTCTGGGCCGCGCTTTGTATGGTGGGGGCGGTTTACTTCATGTTCCGTTGACCGGGGCGGGCGGCGCGGACGCGCGGCGGCGCAGTCGCGGGAAGTAAAACGGGACGCCACTGCGGCGGTATCGTTCGTAATCGTCGCCGTACTGCTCGAGGAGGCGGATTTCTTCGTGGCGCGAGCCGGCGATGAGATAGACGGTCGCCACGACATTGAAGGCGAGCCGGCGCGTGGTCATGTGCGGCGTCAGCCAGAACGGGGCGAGCGGCGCGAGGTTCAGTGGGTGACGCACGACCGTGAAGGGGCCGCGGACGCGGAGATTTCCATCGATCCCTCGCTCAGGACCTTGTGCTGCGGGGATGGTCGCTTCACGCTCGACCGGCGGGTGAAGGGCTTCGATCCCAGCCAGCTTCGTAATGCCTGTCGCGCGCGCGGCGGCGACGGCGAACGCGATTCCGCTGGTCTGCGCGATGCGCATGAGAATCGCGGGGATTCCGGTGACGTGGTAGAGCGTCCGTTTCGGCTGCGCAGCGATGTACGAGACCAGCGCTGTGAACGTGACGATGCCTTGTGCATTGTAGAAGAGGCGATAACGCTCGCGTCCTCGGGGAAACGCCTTCTGTGCGGCCGATTTGACGCCGCGCGTCGCCAGCAGACTGTGGACAGCGGCGAATACAGTGGTGGCGAGGGCGACGTTCACGATTGGGCGCACAAGGCGAGTGGGTGCGAGAAGTGGGCCGAGGGCGCAAGCTGCAGACGAGCGCTTTGGTGGAGCGGCGGGCTTTAGCCCGCCGCTTGATCGTCGATCGTTTGCTGGTGGAGCGGCGGGCTCTTAGCCCGCCGGCTGTTGATCGGCGTCGGCGGG
>DASVUA010000560.1:0-7866 GCA_036387295.1 Thermoanaerobaculia bacterium
GTGGTACTTCACGTCGCCCGAGCCCTCACGGGTGCCGGGATCGAGATCGCCTTCGAACTCGCGGAAGATCTGCTCGTACGACTTGCCGAGCGTATTCGCCAGCACGTTGAGACGCCCGCGATGGGCCATGCCGATCACACCTTCCACGGCCCCTTCGGTGGCGGCTTGCGTGAAGAGGTAATCGAGCATCGGGATCAATGTCTCGGCCCCTTCGAGCGAGAAGCGCTTGTGCCCGACGTATTTCGTGTGCAGGAAGCGCTCGAATGCCTCGGCGTCATTGAGTTTCTGCAGGATGCGGCGCTTGATCGTGCCGTCGAGCGGCTGCTTGTTGCGCACCGGCTCCATCCGGTCCTGGAGCCAGCGCTTCTGCGTCGTCTCCTGCATGTGCATGAACTCGGGGCCGATGTGGCCGCAGTAGGTCTCGCGCAGCGTGTCGAGAATGTCCCGCAGCTTCGCTTCCTGCTTGCCGCACAAACCGCCGCAGACGAAGTCGCGATCGTTGTCCCAGATCGTGAAGCCGTAGTACGCCGGATCGAGCTCCGGATGCGTCGAGACTTTGTATTCGAGCGGATCGAGATCGGCGATGAGATGGCCGCGCACGCGGTACGCGTTGATCAGCTGCAGTGCGGCCGCTTCGCGCGCGATGATGTCGTCGGTCGCGCCGCCGGTGAGGGCGAGGCGATGGCGATCTTTCGCCCAGCGCGCCGGCTCGTAGGGGATGCGGAGGTCGCGGTAGATGTCGTCGTAGAAGCGGTCGCCACCGAGGAGCAGCTCGTGCACCCGCGCGAGATACGCGCCCGATTCCGCTCCTTGGATGATGCGATGGTCGTACGTCGAGGTCATCGTCATCACTTTCGAGATGCCGAGGTCCGCGAGGACGGAGGGGTCGGACGCCGAGTACTCGGCCGAAAAGTCGATCGAGCCGGTCGCGATGATCGTTCCCTGCGTCTGCATGAGGCGCGGCACCGAGGCGATGGTGCCGATGGTGCCGGGGTTCGTCAGCGAGATCGTCGTCCCTTCAAAGTCGGAGATCTCGAGCTGGTTGTTGCGCGCTTTGCGAACGGTGTCGTTGTACGCCTTGAGGAACTGCGCGAAATCCATCGTGTTCGCGCGCTTGATGTTCGGCACGAGCAGCGAGCGGGTGCCGTCCTTCTTCTCGACGTCGATCGCCAGGCCGATGTTCACGTCGGCGCGATCGATGCGCATCGGCGTGCCGTCCTGCATCGCGAACGCGGAGTTCATCCGCGGGAACTGCTTGATCGCATGCACGAGTGCCCAGGCGATGATGTGCGTGTACGACGCCTTCGACTGCCCCATGAGCGACAGGTGGTTGTTGATGACGCGGCGGTTTTCTTCGAGCACTTTGACCGGGATGTTGCGCACCGAGGTCGCGGTCGGGACGGTCAGCGACGTCTCCATGTTCGCGACGATCTTCGACGCGGCGCCGCGCAGCGCGACCGGAGTTCCGGTGGTGGGCGGCGGCACGGCGGTCGGCCGAGCGGCCGCAGGTGCCGGCGCGGCGGCGGCCGCTTGCGGCGCGGCCGGTTTCGGCGCGGGCGACGGGGTGCCGGCCGCGAATCCACCCGAGCCGGCGGCGACGGCGGCGACGCGCTGCTCGATCTGCTCGTGCTCGTCTTCGTCTTCCAGTTGTGGAACGTAATCCTCGAAGAATTCGCGCCAGCTGGCGCTCACCGAGGATGGATCGGAGAGGAACTTTTCGTGGAGCTCTTCGATGAAAGCGATGTTGGGCCCGTAGGCCTGCTTGACCGTTGACATGTCGCGATTCCTAACAAGTTGCGGGAGGCAGGCAATCCTGCCTGCCGGTCGAGTGGACCGGCAGCATTGCCGGTCCTCCACGCGGAGGGCGAGTCTATCGTACGGAGGTGTCTTCGGCGACGGTGTGCGACAGCGAGGTCAGCCCCAGCCAGCCGATCCCCGCCGCAAATCCGCCGAGGACGTCGGAAGGGAAGTGCACGCCGAAGTAGACGCGCGAAAAGCCGACGCTGAGCACGATCATCCCGGCGAGCGAATGCACGACCGCCTGAACCGGGAGCGACTGCCGTTCGACGAGGTGATGCGCGACGATCGGATACGTCGCGGCCGAGAGCAGCGAGTGACCCGAGGGAAAGCTGTGCGACTTCGGGAGCTTGATCCGCCGCGCCATCTCGATCGGGCGCTGCCGGCGGAAGATGTTCTTGAGGATGGTGTTGATCGCCATCGCTCCGCCGGTCGACACGGCGACCGTCCAGGCGTCGTGTTTCCGTCCTCGGCGCAGCATCAGGAACGCGGTGAAGCCCGCGGCAGCGGCGATGCCGGCGTGCGAGCCGAGCTGCGTCGCCGCGTGCAGCGTGCGATGCACGGCGGGATGATCGATCTGATGGACGGCCTGCATGATCGCGTCGTCATACCGGTCCGCATGTCCTTCCACGACCTGATCCGCCTGCTTCTTGAAGAACCAGAGCGCGAGCCCGGCGATGATCACTCCGCCACTGCGTCCGATCGCGAGCGGCAGAAAGTTCTGCCGGCGTTTGCCTTTGCGCAGGGGCTGTTTTTCCTTCGTCTTTTCTTTCACGGCGGCGCAGTCTATCGATGTGCACTGCGACGACGCCAGTCGCCACACACATCTGCACGAGCTGCAGTGCTGGAATCGCGCCACAGCCTCACGCATTCACGCGGGCCGCGTCATCGTCACGAACTGGTGCGACGGCGTGGCGCCGCAGACTTTGCGATAGAACTCGAGCGCGTCGGTCCACGGAATCACCGCGTGCGCGTAGCCGAGGCGGTGGAGGTCGGCGAGCGAGGCGAGGAGGAGCCGGCCGCCTGCGCCGCGGCCGCGCATCGTCTTCATGACGCCCGTCGGACCGAACCACGACAGGCCGCGATTGTTGACGTCGTGCACCGCGAAGCCGGTCAGCTCGCCCTCTTCTTCCGTCACGAACGCCGGAGGGAGCTCGCGCTCGAACGCCTTCGCCGCTTCGAAGCGCCAGATGCGGCCGAATTCGCGCTCGACGAACGCCAGCACCCGTTCCGCATCCGAGTGCGCGGGGCGCCGGACGTCGGCCGCCGGTTCGTGACGGGCGAACGGCTCGAGCGAGACGTGCATGTTCCAGGTCGCATCGGCTTCGACGAAGCCGCGCGTGCGTAGAAAGGCGCGCGTGCCGTCGTCTTCGAGTGCGACTCCCGGGATGAAGTAGTTGCCCGGTTCCGCGGCGATCACGCGCACCGGCGCGTCTGCCAGCAGGCGCGTGCCGATCCCGCGGCGGCGCGCCTCGCGATCGACGGCGAGGACGCGCAGCCATTTGCCGCAGTGGACGGCGGCCGCGCGAATCCCGCCGCTTTCTTCGTAGATCCGCGTCACCGGAGCGCCCGCGATGCCGTCGCCGAAGCACTTCTCTTCGGCGACGGTCGCAAGGTCATAGGGAGCGTCGCTGGCGCGCGCAAACAGGGCGCGCAGGGCCGGGAGATCGTCGCGTGACGCGGTGCGGATCATCGGGCCCGTTCTGTACCACGAATCAATCGGCCGGTGCGATGTACGTCGCGTCGCCGGTATCGTTCCGGACGACCGAGGCGTAGGCGTAGATCGACGAATTCGTCGAGGTGATGCGCACCATCGCGGCGTCCAGCGGACCGGCGTTGAACTGGCTGAAGATGTCGTTGATCTGCTTGTACGAGCGCGGCTCGAGCATGGTGCTGTACGACCCGCGCGAGAGGCCGCTCGTGTCGTACAGCGTGACCCACACCAGCGCCGCGTAATTGTGAGGGTTGGAAATGCCGATGTTGGTCCGGTTGCCGTTGATGCCGCTGAGTCCATGCAGGAACTGATCGGAGACGAGCCGGTCGAGCCGCACGGCGGGAACGCCCTGTCCGAACTCGCCGCCGCTGCCGACGTTGTAGATCCGCGCATTTGCACTGATGCGCGCATTCGCGTCGTCCCACGTCACGCGCACGATTCCGCCGCCGCTTTCGACGTCGAACCAGTCGCGCAGCGCGTCTTTCACGGCCAGGGTCTCGTTCTGCGCGAGCGGTGTCTCGATGCTGACCGACGTGGCACTGTCGACGTACAGCGTGATCGTCACCGGCACCGGATGAGGCGTGAGCGACGACACGTTCGCCACGCTGATCTCAGTGCGCCACACCGATCCGTGACCGCCTTCGCCGCGGTAGGTCGCGGGGATGAAGATCTCTCCGCCGAAAGCCGAGCAGGCGAGGGTGAGAGTGAGGAGGAATGTTGCGGTTCGCATGAGGGGCACCTTCCTTTCTATTGCTTACGTGCTGCTTACGAGGTGGACCGGTGTTGCTCGTCCCGGCCGTCCGCTCACTTGCTGCCGCGCGTCAGGAGACGGTCGAGCGAGTAGCGGCCGGCGCCGCCGATCATGAGCACGACTGCCATGGCGACGACCAGCAGGTGGTACTCGAAGCCTTCACCTTTCTGCTGACCCGTCCAGTTCATGAAGAAGCCGTTCTGCAGGTGCGCCATGAGAGCCGCGACGGCGATGGTGGTGCCGACGCCGAACGCCGCGATGCGCGTGGCCAGACCGGCGATCAACGCAACGGCGCCGGCACTTTCGGCGGCGATGGCGAGAAAGGCGAAGAACGCCGGGATGCCGAGCGTGCCGAAGAAGCTCATGGTGGCGTCGAAGCCGTAGCCGCCGAACCAGCCGACCGTCTTCTGGAGGCCGTGCGGCAGCATCACCACACCGAGGGTGACGCGCAGGATCGTGAGGAGCGGAGAGGCGCTGGTCGCGGTGATGGCGGAAGTGACCCGCGAAGCGGCGCCGGCGGTGAGATTGTCGTGATGGTCGAGGCTGAGGGATGTCATGGTCATTCTCCTTTTTATTTACACGTAAAGTATCGCCGTTGATAAAAGCTACTCCCGGAGCTGCGATCGAATCTCCGTGAGCGCGTCGAGAAGCGCATCGATCTGTTCGGGGGAAAGGGTGCCGGTCGTCGTGTCGTCGAGCTGGTTGATCGGCTCGTCGAGCCGCTCGAGGAGCCGCAGGCCGGAAGAGGTGATCTGGCAAAGCACCTGACGGCGGTCGCCCGGCCACTGCTCGCGTTTGACGTAGCCCGCCTCCTCGAGCGTGCAGATGAGCCGTGTGATCCCGGGGGACGGCTCCACCATGCGCGCCGAGATCTCCATCGTCGGCAACGGTCCGCGCGCGCCGCGAAGAATGCGCAGGACGTTGTATTGCTGGTGCGTGAGCCCTTCGGCCGCCACGACCGTATCGGCTTTCCGCCGAAGCAGGTGCGCGGTCCTCATGAGCGCGATGGCCGCCTCCTGCGATTTCGACCGGAAGGGGCGGGTCTGCTTGAGCTCGTCGGTGATGGAGGTGCGTGCCATTTGCGCGTAATATAGGCTCGATTGTTTTACATGTCAAGTATTCCACGAAAAAAATCTGCGGAGCCGTGCGAGGCGCACCCCGGCCTCAATTTCGCAGTTGCCCCGCTCGCATGGAAGGTCAGGTCATTCGCTGTCCCGCCTGCGGGCAGGCGAACCGCGTTCCGCCGGTCGGCAGTGGACAGAAAGCGGTGTGCGGCAACTGCAAGGGCCCGCTCGACACTTCAGCGCGTGCGCACTCCGGTCCGATTGTGCTGACGGACGCCACGTTCGACGCCGCGATCCGCGAGGGGGGAGTGGTGGTCGATTTCTGGGCTGCCTGGTGCGGCCCCTGCCGGATCATCGGGCCGCTCATCGACGCGCTGGCGGCGGAGCGGAGCGACGTCCGTTTCGCAAAACTGAACGTCGACGAGAACCCACGCACTGCCAGCCGGTTCGGCGTGCAGGGGATTCCGTTGCTCATCTTCTTTCGCGATGGCGCGGAGGCGGGACGCGTCGTCGGCGCCGTGCCGCGCCCGCACATCGAGGCCGCGATTCAGCGGTATCTGGGATAACGATCTTGTACCCGCGTCCAGCCGATCGCCCGCGCAGTGAGCTCGAGCTCTTCACCAAAAAAGTGCTGGTGATTGCCGGCATCGTCGGTGCCGCGGCGTTGCTGTGGGCGGCGCGCGATGTTCTGCTGCTGATCTTCATCGCCGCCGCGCTGGCGGCAGGCATCGCGCCGGTGGTGCGGCGCGTGCGGGTTTACTGGCGCTATCACTTCCGCCGCAAGCTTTCGCGCGGGGCGGCGGTGATGATCGTCTATCTGCCGTTCCTCGTCGCGGTCCTGCTGTTCGTGCTGCTGGTCGTGCCGCGGTTCGTGGCCGATACACGCGAGCTCGGACGGGAGCTGCCGCGCCTCATCGATCTGAACATCCTGACGCCGCTCGAGCGCTTCGTCCCGGTCGGCGTGATTCGCGAGCAGCTCGCGGGAGGGATCGAGCTTCCGCGTGCGCGGATGTTCGCCTACATGCGCAACGCGGCGGCGGCGATCGCCTCGTTCTTCGCCGTGTTGTTCATGGTCGCGTACATGCTGATCGATGCCGAGCGGCTGCGGAATCTCTTCCTGCTCGTCTACCCGCCGGAGTCGCGCGGCGAGCGTCGCCGGAGCTTCATGCGCGTGGCGAAGCGGATGAGCTCCTGGCTTTCCGGACAACTGCTCCTCTCGGCGATCATCGGGGTGACGACGTTTGCCGGTCTCGTCGCGCTGCAGATTCCGTACGCGCTGCCGCTCGCGATCCTGGCGGCGGTGGGGGAGCTGATTCCTGTGATCGGTCCGACCGTCGGCGCCGTGCCGGTATTGGCGATTGCGCTGCTGAATTCGCGCTGGCAGTTCTGGTCGTATCTGGTGTTCGCGATCCTGCTGCAGAAGGCGGAGAACTGGTTCATCGTGCCGCGGGTGATGTCGCGCAAGATGTCGATCTCGCCCCTGGCCGTCTTCATTGCCTTCATGATCGGCGCGTCGCTCCTCGGCGTGATGGGGGCAATCCTCGCGATTCCGGTCGCCGCGATCATTCAGGTCGCCTTCGACGAGGCGTTCGTCGCCCGCCGCGAGCGGCGTCTCGATCGCGAACGTCCCGGAACGCTGTTGCGAAAAGCGGATTGAGCGCTACTATCTGGGCTCCCCCAGAATGCGCATCCCCATCGTCGACCAGGTGCTGTCGCTCGTCCGCAAGCCGGCCAGGCCCGTGCGCGCGGCCGCGCCGCGGGAAGATCGCCTGCGCGACGTCTTCACGAAAACGCCGATCGGCATCGCCGCGACGACGCACGACGGGCACTGGATGTTCGTCAACGACCGCTTCCGCGCGCTGATCGGCTACAGCGGCGGCGACCTGTCGCGCATCACGCTGCACGGCATCACGCATCCGGACGACGCGAAAGAAGAGCTTCCGCTGATGAAGCGGCTGGTCTCACGCGAGATCGACCGCTACACCATCGAGAAGCGAATCATGGCGAAGAGCGGCCGCTACATCGCGCTGAACGTCGCCACGGCACTCTCCGACGATCTCGTGATTCATGTGGTCGACGATCCGGCGCCGTCGCTGCTCGATTCCCTCGGCAGCGTGGCGGTGATCCTCTCGGACGAACGGGGAATCATCACCGGCTGGAACAGCGGCGCACAGGCGCTCCTCGGCTACCGCCGCTCGCAGATCATCGGACGGAACCGCCGCCAGCTCTATCGCGACGCGGACGTGTGGGCCGGCAAGTCGACCGGCATCATCCACACGGCGTCGGTGGAGCGCGTGGAAGCGAACGACTGGCGCGTCCGCGCCGACGGCACGCACATCTGGGTGCGCTGCGCGCTCGAGCAGTACGAGATCGGTACCTCGAAAGGCTTCATCGAAACGATCACCGGCCTCGCGGACGTCGACACGACGCCGCTGAAGACGGAGCTGGAGAAAGCGAAACGAACCGAGGAGGCGCTGCGCGATGCGTTCTCCGACCTTCATCGCACCTCGGAAGAGACGATGAATGAGCTGCGCATCATG
>DASVUA010000561.1:0-11212 GCA_036387295.1 Thermoanaerobaculia bacterium
GGATGAATCCGGCGGCCGAAGCGGCCGCCGCTCCACCAGAACGAGACCTAAAATTTGACCGAGCTCACGCTTCCGCGGCTTGCCTTTCTTTCATCGCGGCCAGGAACTTTTTGGGATTGTGCGTCGGCAAGGGCTTCGGAGCCCAGAATCCGGTGCCGTTGTTGTCGTCGATGAACGTACGGCCGCCGACCGAGTAGCGGAACGAGAAGCGGACCGTGGCCCGGTACGGGACGATCACGCCCGATACGGACCAGGCGCGGCGCCCGTCGACGAGCTCGCCCGCGACGAGGGCGGCGTTCCCCGCGTACGGCTGGTCCGGCGGCGCGCTCGTCACGGTGAAGGTGATGGAAGGATTCTCGACCTCCGGGAGTGCCGTCATCGAGACGTTGAAGCCGCTGTACGGGGTGGCGGGATCCGACGAGATGCTCGCTTCTTCCCCCTGGATGTCGAGGGACGTGAAGCGGAAGACGTAATTCGCGCCGTACGCGCTATCCCAGTATTCCATGCCGGAGCGGCCGGTGTTGAGGAACCAGACGATCAATTCGCTCGCCCCTTCCGGGACGTCGATGGCGGTGGTCATGTAGCTCGCCTCGGCGAGATCGCCGGCGGCGAAGCGCAGCGGCGGCTCTCCCGCCGGCATTTCGAGTTGCCGGCTCTGCACCACGCCGGTCGCCGAGAACTGGTAGTAGACGGTGATCGACCAGGTGGGCACGCCGTTGTAGGACGACCGCTCCTGCGGCAGGCGCGCGGGATTGTAGAGGATCTGTACCGTCGTGCCTGGGACGAGATTGCCGAACGGCATCTCGCGCCCGTCGGCGGTGAACGTGATGTGCGGCGCGTTGCCCTCAAAGGTTCTGCGGAACATAGTGGTCCTCCGTCAAAACTGCGCTTCCAGCGTGATGTCGGCGCTGGTGTCGAAGATCTTCAGAAAAGTCTGCTTGAGGCTCGCGTTGTAGTAGTACGCGTTCGCGGTCGACGCGGCCAGCGCATCCGGCGTTCCGGCGCTCGGCAGGGCCTGAGCGGACGCGGTCACGGACGCCGGCGGATTCGTTCCGAGGAAGCTGACGTAGTAGAACGCCTCGGGCGGCGTGTAGTCGTCCGTGATGCGCTGCACCTGCACCTGCTGGCCGTTCGGGATGGCGGTGTGGCTGATGCGTGTGTGGCGATACGGCGCCGGATTCGCGCTGATGCCGTCGTCCTGGTAGAGGTCGAACGAATTGTCGGCGCCCGGGTAGACATTGAACGTGATCGGTACCGCCCGCGAAGGATCGATCGACTGCTGACCGGCCTCGCGCATCGGCAGGATGGCGCCGGCGCGGACGTACATCGGCACCTGGTACAGCGGATCGCCGGTCAGCGGCGCGTACCAGTTGTCGATGGTCGTGCCGCCATTGACCGGCGCGCCGAGGGGCTGAGTGTTGTTCACGAATGCATACCACTGGCTGCCGGCGGGGAGATAGACGCTGCGCAGCGGAGACGTCGGCGGATTGGCCGTCTCATGCCTTGTGACGATCGGAGCGACGAGGAAATCGTTGCCGACGAAGAACTGCGTGTCGGTATTGAGGTACACCTGCGGATCGTCGGGGTCGTTGAGAAAGAGTGCGCGGACGATCGGCATGCCCGTCTGTGACGACTCCCACATTGCGCTGTAGTAGACGTCGATCATCGCGTAGCGGAGGGAGATGAAATAGCCGCAGTTGGCCGGCACCGGCGCGCCGTAGCGGTAGGGCTCCTGGAACTCCTTGGTATAGCCGTCGTAGTGATTGCGATACCACGGCAGGAATGAGCCGAGCTGCATCCAGCGCGTGAGCAGCTCGTAGCTGGTGATGCCGCCGACGATGATCTGCTCGGTCGGGTCATAGTAAGAGCCGCCGGTCGTGCCGCTGGAAGGATCGTCGATCGAGCCATTGGCGAAGCCGCCGATGTCGCAGCCGGCCAGCGGCACGCCCGACATCCCCATGTTCATCACCTCGACGGCGTTGATGAGGAGAAAGTCCCATGACGACGCCGAGTCGCCGGTCCAGTTCGCGGCGTAACGCTGCGAGCCGGCATAGCCGCCGCGGGCGATGATGAACGGCCGTTGCGCCGGCCGCAGCTTCTGCATCCCCTCGTACGTGCTCTGCAGCATCAGCAGCCCGTACGCGTTGTGGAACAGCGCGTTCGGCTGGAACTCGCCAAAGTACGTCATCATCAGATCGAGTGGGAAGGTCGAGTTCGGACTGTTCGCCAGCGCGGGACACATCATGTCCTGCCAGATCATGTCCATGCCGATTGACGCGAGGTGCGCGTACTGCTCGCCCCACCACTGTTGCACATCGGCGCGTCCCAGATCGGGGTAGCGGCCGTAGGAGCCGAGCGGCGCGCCGACCGCCTGCGTCTGATTGATGCCGGTGTTCGATCCGTAGTTCACCGTGCCGGTGAAGAGGTCGTTCCCCTCTCCCTGGTCCGCGTACGTGTTGTAGATGAATGCCCCTTGCGGGTTGCCGCCGAGCTGCATGCCGCTGACGAGCGCCGGGTACTGACCGGCCTTGCCGTCATCGTCGACGACGGTGATGAGCGGGGTGATGTTCGTGCTGCACTTGAAGCCCATCTCGTGCAGCATGGCGAAGAATCCGGCGGGGTCGGGAAATTTGACGTCACTGCTGGTGAAGGTGCGGTACTGATCCTGGAAATCGACGTCGATGTGCAGCCCGTCGCACGGAATGCCGGCGATGCGGTACGCCTGGGCCGCCTCCAGCACGTGCGCCGCGTCCCAGTAGCCGTAGCAGCCCTGGTGGTAGCCGAGCGCGTATTTGGGCGGCATCGATGGCCGGCCGGTGAGACTGGTGTAGCCGTCGATCACGTCCGGCACCTCGGCGCCGTAGATGAAGTAGTAATTGAGGTCGCCGTATAGAGCGGCGACGTAGTACTTGCCGCTCATGTCGACGTCGGGGTTGTCGTTGGCCGTGACGTTCATGTACGTCTGGGCCGGGTTGTCGAGGAAGAGGCCGTAGCTGTAGCGCGCCCCCGCCACCGGGTGCGGATTGGTCTCGATCAGGAACGGCACGGAGCAGTAGAGCGGCTCGGAGGGATTCAGCGGGCCGCCGGACTCGCCGCCCACGTTGCCGCTCGAGTAGATGAAGTTGTCCCAGTTGAAGAACGTCATGTCGAAGTTGTTCTTCGCCAGCGTCGATCCCGCCTTCTCGCCGAAGCCGTAGTAGAGCGCACCGGAAGGGGCGAGCTTGAAGTTCGCCACGGCCTGCTGGCCCGGGATGTAGACGACGTTGTGGCCGGGCGTGTCGGCGTGGAGCAGTTGACCGCCGCGATAGACCGCCAGGGAGTAGGGCGACTTGGTGATCTCGACGCGGATGGTGCCGGTGTCGAGCAGGTACTTCGCACCGGCATCCTGCATCGTCACGTCGAAACTCGCGAAGTTGCCGCCGACCACCGCCACCGACACGTCGCGGGTGTAATCGGCGGCCGCGTTGAAGCGGAATCGGAAGATCGACGGCGACAGGAACGTGAGCAGCGGCGCCGGGCCGCTGCTCATGGTGAAGGTGAACTGGTTGCCCTTCTGGGAAAGTGAAACGACGTCACCGAGACTCGTCCAGGGGCCGAGTTTCGACGGAGGGAACTGATTGGCGGGGCAGTAGGCGTATTCGCTCATCTGTGCGCGCTACTTCGGGTCGTGCGTCGACTTCGGTTCGAACTGCAGCATCCAGCTGAAGTGCGCGCTGCCGGTGCGGCCGAAATGGCTGTTCTCGCCGTAGATCGGCTGCCGCTGGCCGGCCGCGTTCAACGCGTACTGGCCGGTCTGTGAATCTTTCTTGAACCCGATGGTGATGCCGGCCGAGTAGTGGCAGCCGACGCAGCTTTCCGTCCCGAACACCAGCGTCGGATCGATCGGCGGCGATCCGGCGGGGAGGCGGTCGTCCTGCTCGAGCGGCCCGGCCGGCTGCACGCCGAGCTGGAAGTAGGTCTCCATGGTGGAGTTCGTGAGGAAGACCGGGGTCATCGCGCCGGGAGTCTTGTAGACGATGCTCTCCGGCGCGCTGCCGTTGCCGCCGGCGAAGGCGGGGGCGTTCGGATTCTGCGGCCACTGCGTGCCGATCAGCTCGTAGTACTGCAGCTTCGAGCCGGCCTTCTTGAGGATCGCGCGCACCTCGCCGTTGAGATCTATGGTGGGCTGGTCGAGCGGAATCACACGGACCACCTGCACGGGAGTGGTGGTGTACTTTTCCATCCAGGTGGTGGGAGCGGTGGTGGCGTAGTCGAAGTCGATCGAGGCGTTGCCGTCCGGACCGGCGATCGCGTTCCGCGCGGGCAGGACGTTCTGCGGCGCTCCCTTCGCGTTCGGGTCGTGGAAGCTCGCTTTCACCGGTACCTGGCGGCCGCGCACGGTCGCGGTCTTCTCCGGTGGGGTGATGTTGTCGACGTGCTCGAAGGTGCTCCAGACCCACAGCGGGGACGACTGCGTCCGCGTCGCGATGTGCATGCCGACCAGACCGACGTCGCGGAGCTCCGGCTTGTTGGTGTCGAAGTTGATGACGTAGGCGCGCGTGGTGATGAAGCGCTCGCGGATGTCGTTCGGGCCCATTTCCTTCCACGCCAGCTTCACTTCCGTCGAACCCGGTGAGTCGGCGGTGTTGGGCGGGAAGTCGACCATGTTGTTCTGCGCGAACGCGGCCTGTCCCTCCTGGTTGTAGAGGACGTTCCGTACGATGTAGTCGTACTCGGTGCGGTTCACGAGCATCTCGTAGCGCGCCCACTTGCCGTTCTGGTCGACGAGCGGCCCGGAGAACGCCTGCAGGTTCTGATCGATGACGTGCATGGCGTTCTTCCGCCAGGCGGCTTTGGTGCGGTACATCTCGCGTTGTTCGAGGCCTGTGGGATGGGAGCCCCACGCGTCGGGCGCCGCGCCGCGGGTCTTGAAGATGCGGGTCGACGGCATGAGGAAGCTCCACTGCGGCGAGCCGTGATCGGTGATCGACGGCTGCGGCTTGCCGCTCTCGTCGGCAGGCCAGCCGAGGGCGATGAAGTTCTGCCAGCTCACAATGTCGAAGAGCCGCTGTGCGTCCTGAATCCGTCCCTCGGCCGTCAGGGCGCGGACGCGCGGAATGTTGACGTCGAACGGCGCGGCCGGCGAGAGCGTCGCCGGGAAATGCTCGACCGTGGCGGGCGTCGTGGCGACGCGGTTCTGGAGAACCAGATAGGCCGGCGTATTCGCGGTGGCGGCGACATAAGTCGACGACCCGGTAGTAGCGACGGTCGACGCGACGATCGTCGCGGCGAGGGTGCTTGCGATTGCAAGAAGACACCAATAGCGCATTCGGGGACCCTCCTCGGGTCCTGCAATGGTTCGTGAAATTGCGGGATTACTGCATCAGGAGGGTCTCCAGCGGAGAAACTCCTACCCCCTACGTTCAAAATAAGTGGCGATCGGCCTGTTCACTAGTCACCCCGGCAGCGCTCTATGTCTTTTCAGCGACCGTGGCGACCGCCGAAATGAGCCGCGCCGCCTCCACCCACGTCCGCTCGGCTCATCGTGGTGCGACCGGATACTTCGCGCTGGATGTCGATCCCGCAGGGAGCGTCGGCGGCAGCCGTTGTTCTGATCGTGCTGTTCGTTTACCTGCTCTGCGATACGAACGGGGACGCTCGAGCTGCGCCGGCTCCATGACTGGCAGTATTCGTATTACGCCAGCCTCGGTGAGGGCTTTTTGCGCGGGCTATTGAGCCTGGCCCACGCCATCGATGCGCGGCTGGCGCAACTCGCAAATCCTTACGACCGGGCTGCGTCATGGCTGCCGCCGGGCTGGTGACGTCGCCGTCAGCACAGGGTTGTGCTGAGCTCGCGCGTGCAGCGCCCGCGCACGGCAGCCGCCGCCTCACCCCCCTCGCGGCAACCTAATCCGAAACGTCGTCCCCTCACCGCTACTCACCTCAATCCGCCCCCCATGCAGCTCGACGAGGTTCTTGACGATGGCCAGGCCGAGGCCGGCGCCGCCGGTGGTGCGGTCTCGGGAGGGGTCGGCTCGGTAGAAGCGGTCGAAGATGTGGGGGAGGTGGGCGGGGGGGATGCCGGGGCCGTTGTCGGCGATTGTCAATTCGACGGTGTCGTCGATTGTGCGGGCGGTGATTGTGATTGTGTCGCCGCCGTGGGTGCGGGCGTTGGCGACGAGGTTGGCGAGGATCTGGCGGAGGCGGACGCGGTCGGCGAATACGTGCAGGCCGGCGGGGACGTGATTGTCGACGTCGAATCGCTCGATGGCTTCGCGGAGATCGATCGATTCGGGGTGCAGCGGGAGTTTGCCGGCTTCGGCGAGGGCGAGGGTTTGCAGGTCGTCGACGAGGTGCTGCAATAGTGTCAGGTCGTCGTGCAGTGAATCGATGGTCTTTGTGTTCGGAATGCGCAGGCCGTCCTGGACGGCTTCTACTGTGCACAGGAGGTTGGTCAGTGGGGTGCGCAATTCGTGTGCGACGTCGTTGACGAGATTGCGGCGCAGTACCTCGTCGCGCGCGAGTTGTTCGGACATGGCGTTGAACGCGCTGCCGAGGCGGCCGAGCTCGTCGCGGGAGCGAACGTCGACGCGGGTGGCCAGCTCGCCCGATTCGATGCGGCTCACGGCGCGCTGCAGTTCTTCGATCGGGCGTACGAGGTTGCGTGCGAGGAGGGCGGTGGAGAGCAGTGCCAGCGCGCCGACGACCGCGACGATGGAGAGCAGTCCTCGGTCTACATTGCGAATGGCGTCCTGTCCAAAGGCGGCGTTGCTCTGCGGGGCGGGGACGGGAACGAGCGTTCCCAGGAGCGTGCCGTTCGCGCGAATGACGATCAGTTCGCGCTCCGCGATGAGCAGGCGCACTGTGTTTCGCTGATGCGAGAAATCGAATTGCACGGAGCCGGCGCGCCGCGTCACGCGGAGATCGCGGACCGGCGTAGTGGCGCCGACGACATGGTCATTCGCATCAACGAGCAGGAGCTCGTCGCGTCCGAACGAACTGCCTCGCAGCTCGCGCAGCAGGGGCTCGATATTGCTCCAGCGACTGGTCTGGTAATGCGAGGCGATGCGCGCGGCGATAGCGGTGGAGTCGACGTATTGCCGCTTGTTCTCCGTGCGCAGTGTCTTGAACTCGATGCGCACGACTCGGCTGGAAATGAACGCTACAGTGGCGATCGAGGCGAGCACCACGGCGGTGACGGCGAGCATCAGCCGCAGGCGCAGGCTCAATGGTTTTCTCCAATGGCGATGCGGTAGCCGACACCGAATGTGGTGGCGATGGAGACGGAGCCGTTGCCGAGCTTGCGGCGCAGGTTTTTGACGTGCGCGTCGATGGTGCGCTCGGTGGCGCTCGCGTCGTCGTCGAACGCGCGCTCCAGGATCTCCTGCCGCGAGAGCGCTCTCCCTCTCGCGTCGACCAGCACGCGCAGGATCCGCGCCTCGGTGCGCGTGACGTCGGCGGTATGCGCGCCGCACGTCACGCGCAGCGAGCGGACGTCGAGCTCGAGATCGCCGATGCGCACGCGGACGTCATCGACGCGTTGCTGGCGGCGCAGGATGGCGGTGATGCGCGCTACGACCTGCCTCGGGCTGAAGGGCTTGGTGATGTAGTCGTCGGCGCCGAGCTCGAGTCCGCGCACCTGATCGTCCTCGAGCGTGCGGGCGGTGAGCATCACCACCGGCACGTTCGAGGTCTCGCGCAGGCGCCGGCAGACGTCCATGCCGTACATGCCGGGGAGCATGAGATCGAGGAGGACGAGGTCGTAGCCGCCACTCTCCGCTTCGCCGAGGCCGCTCGCGCCGTCGTGCACGGCGCGGGTGTCGTAGCCGGCGGCGCGGAGATAGAGCTCGAGCGACTCGGCGGTTTTGCGGTCGTCCTCGACGATCAGGATGCGCGGTTTCATTGCGAGTTCATTGCACGATCATTTTGCGTCCGCGAGGCTACGATAAATCGCGGGCGCCAGCGCGTCGGCGGCGGGCGGATCGATGTTCGCGAGCGCGATGACCGTCCATACCGGACCAGCGATCACGGCGGCGTTGATGCCGAGCGAGCCGCCCGCGTAGCCCGACTCTCCGGAAGCGCGGCCGTTCACTTCGTCGCCGAGTTTGAAGAATGCGCTGAGGCGCGCGTCGTCGAGCACGACCGCGCGTCGCACTGCTTCATCGAGGGCCAGCAGATCGCGCGCGGTGGCGTAGCCGCCTCCCGCGCCGCTGCCGCCGGCCCCGTGTTTGAGCACATTACTGCGCAATGGCCCGCCGCGACGCGTGTAGCCGAGGGCCACGTTCGGCGCGATCTCGTCGGAGGAGAGGAAGGCGGCGCCCTGCATTCCGGCGCGTCGGAAAACGTTGTCGGTCACGTACTGCTCGTAAGGCATGCCGGCCACGCGCTCCACGATCTCGCCGAGGACGATGTAGCAGGAATTGCAGTACTCCTTGCGCGAGCCCGGCTCGAAATTCAGCGGCTTCGGCGCGACGAACTGGTAGTAGTCGCGATTGCGCTGGAACTTGTGTTTCGGGCTCGCGTCGAATTCGGGGCCGAAAAAGTCGGCCAGGCCGGCGGTCATGTCGAGCAGTTGCTGCACGGTGATGTTGCGCGCGTTTGCATTGGGATAATCGGGGAGGTATTTCGCAATCGCGTCTGACGCTGAGACCTTGCCGGCGGCGGCAAGCTGCGCGATTGCGATGCGGGTGAAGTGCTTGTTGATCGAGCCGAGGTTGAAGCGGGTGCGCGGTGTGTTCGGCACGTTGTCGGAGCGATTGGCGAGGCCGTAGCTTTTTTCGAATACCGGCTGGCCGTCGCGTGCGACGAGCACGGTGCCGGCGAATTTGTCTTCAGTGGACATGCGCGTGAGGTATGTGTCGAGTGCAGTGGAGAGCTCAGCCGCGGACATGCCGGCGTGCACGGGAACGGGCGCGAGTGCGACGGCGCCGGGACCGGGACCGCCTGGGCCGGAACGGGGGCCAGGACCGCCTGCGCCGGGACCGGCGCCGGGCTCGCCGATTCGCAACAGGATGTTCGTGATCTTGTGCGGCTCCGCCGGCTCATGATCGATGACGAACGAACCGCGCATGCCGGTCGACCCTGTGACATCGATGCCGACGCGCTGCTCTCCTTCGCGCCGTACCCCGCGGATCTCGATCCTCCCGAATTCGCTCTGAAGACGCTTCAGTAACTCACGCCGTTTTGCGGGCGTGTCGTCGGCGAGCATGGCCGCCGAATACGCCTCCTCGGCGTATTTGTCGAACTCCTCGGCGGTCCCATTGAGCGCACGGACAAAGCCGTCAATGCGCTCGCGCATGGCGGGAGTTTGCGCTTGTACCTGCATGGAGAACAGGAAGGTGATTGCGGTGAAGAAGGCTCGGATGGACGCGTTTTTCATGGGTCGATGCTCGCAGGCTGGAATGAAGGAGTTGTGAAGAGGCGGCGGAGCCGCGGGGGTGATGGATTGTTGCTGTTTATCTGTTGTCGGTTGTCGATTGTCTGTTGTCTGTGAGTCTGCGCCTGGGCGACACGGGCGCAGAGAACTGACAACGGAGAACCGAGAACCGACGAAGTCCGAAGCGGCTACGAGACGTGTGACAGCGCTCATTTCTTCAATCGCTTCATCGCAACGCTCAGTGCCTCTTCCGTCTTTACCGGCACGTCTGGGATGACGCCGGTCGTCTGCCATCCTTTGCCGGTTTTCGGATGCTCGGACGCGCCGATCGAGACCGACACGACGTAGCCTGCGCCGATGTCGACGAAGCGGTTGGGGCGTCCGCCGCCGCGCGTCTTCGTGCCGATCACCTCGGCGCGTCCGAACTGCTGGAGCACGTACGCGAACGCCTCGCCGGCGGAGAACGTCTTTTCGCTGATGAGGATCGCTACCGGCACATTCTCGAACTCGCGCGTGGGTGTCGGCACGACGTAGCTGACCAGCGGGTGCGGCATGCCGCGGAAATGGCTCCTGATCAGAACGCCGTGATCCTGGGGGAAGAAGTAGCTGGCCAGGAAGTCGACCACGAACTGTGAGCCGCCGCGATTCTTGCGCAGGTCGACAATGATCGATCGCGCGCCGGCCAGCTTCGCCATCGCTGCCGCGATCGCCTCCTCCGCACCGGGGCGGCGCTCGAAGCTCAGCAGCTCGATGACGCCGCCGCTGCCTTCCATGCGCGACGATACCTGCGGCTCGTCCGACATGTTCGGCGGAAGCATCGGACCGCGCTGCTCGAGGCGCTCCCGGATCTCGTCTTTGGAGGCCAGCGGCGTGTCGGCTTTGGTGGGATCGAAGCGGACGTTCAGGTGCCCGTCATCTTCAATGGACCAGATGGCGTTCGTGATGGCGTCCGCGAGCGCTTTTCCGGTGAGATCGGAGGGGATCTGCTTTGTGCGGAGCGCGCGGGCGATTTCAATCCCACGGTCGGGGATGACAAACGATTCTTCAATGACAAAGGCGGTCGACTCGAGCACCTGCTGCGGGACCGATTGCCCTGCGAATGCGGTGAGGGTGAAGAGCAAAGAAAGTAGTGAAAGGATTCGCATGGCCGCGCAGTCTGCGGCTCAGTGATGAAGGAGTTGTGAAGCCTGCACGACGAGACCGCCGTCGGGCGCAATTCTCAGGACGCGGAGGGCATGGCCATCCATCGGCGTGCAGCCGGTTCGTCGAGCGTGGTGATCGGGTCCAGTTTGGAGTGCGGCGACGCGAGTCGCCGCTCTCTACTCGGCGGCGGAGCCACCGAGCACCGCGGCTCTGCCGCGGCGTACAAAGCGGCGGCTTTGCCGCCGCACTCCAAACGGGGACACGAGATCATCTTCCAGCCGACTGTCGACATCGCGAGCGGACCGTGACAGGTTACGAGGCACTGATTCTTCGCCGCGGCACGCTTCACTGGGGATCAGTGTCCACCTTCGTCCAGCGTCACCTCGTTGTCGTGCGGGCTGCGGTCCAGCAGTTCGTGATCGGGGTCGATCACTGCGCCGGCGGGAGGGCGCGGGACGAGCAGCTCGATCATTTGTTCGCCTGAGAGGATTCGTTGCGAGGCGCGGTAGAGCGGCTTGTGGTTCGCGTCGTATACGAGGATTTCGACGGGTTCGTTCATGGGTACGGGATGTTCCATGCCGAATTTGTCGCCCTTTAGCTTTTCGGCTTCGACGTGCAGCGTTACGCGGTATGCGCCTCTTCCTTCCGGCTTCACGTCGATGCGTTGCGCGCTCAGCTCCCAGAAGGTGATTTCTTCGAACAGATCCTTCAACA
>DASVUA010000562.1:0-4383 GCA_036387295.1 Thermoanaerobaculia bacterium
TGTCGACCGAACGTTCCCGCCCGAGCAGTGCGCGTACGAAACGATCATCGTCGACGTCACGCACCGCTGCAACATGACGTGCGCAAACTGCTACGTCCCGAACCGGACGATTCCCGACCTCGACGCGGACTGGCTGATCTCGATCCTCGCACGCCTGCCGCGCGGCCGTTATGTGCGGTTCGTCGGCGGCGAGCCGACGCTGCGCAATGACCTCCCTCGCCTGATCGCCGCGGCGCGGGAACATGGCCATCATCCGGTGGTCGTCTCGAACGGCCTTCGGTTCGCGGATCGCGCGTACGTCCGTTCGCTCAAAGACGCGGGGCTGCGCGTCGCGTATCTCTCGTTCAACGGCGGGTTCGACGACGAGCTGTATTGGGCGATCGACGAAATGCGCTGCGCGACGAAAAAGCGCCTGGCGTTCGAGAATCTGCGCGACGAGCATCTCTATACGTCGATCGGCATGATCGTGGTCCGCGGCCTCAATGAAGCTGAAGTGAAGCCGGTGCTGACGGCGGTGTCGAAGTCGCGCAACGTGCGCGAGTTTCATCTCCGTTCGATCGGTGCAATGGGACGCTACATGGAGAGTCCGCCGCTGACGCTCGATGAGTTGCTGTCGGTGTTTGCCGATGCCGCGGGCGTCGATCCCGACTCGATCGACCGGCGCGAGCGGACACAGAGCTCACACGATTTCAAGTTCGGACGCCAGCGCATCCAGCTCACGACGTGGCCGGATCTCGGCAGCGAATCGCGCGGACGACTGACACCCGAGGGGATGATCGCCCCGTTCATGGAACACGTGATTGCGAATGACGGCGGCTACTGATTTCGCCGAATCGCTGCTCGCGGTCGCACGCGTCGCTCCGATGCACACGAATGCATTCGTGGCCGGAGTGATCGAAGGACGCGCTTCGCGTGAGGCCGTCCAGCGTTACGCGCTCGCGCTCGCCGGCATCGCCGAGACGTTTCCACACCGCATTTGTGCCGTGCTGTCGCTCTGCGACGACTTCGACGTGCGGCGCTCGCTGCTCGGCAATCTCCTCGAAGAAGAAGGCGTCGTCGGATACGTCCCCGAACAAGGCGTGCGCATTCAGCACGACCGCCGCCATGGCGTCATCGCACGGAAATTCGCGCGCGCGGCGGGAGTGACGGATGCCGAGATCGCCGCACTACGGGCGACGCCGGCACGCTGGTTCGTCGATGCGCTGCGGGACGGCGACTGGATCGGAGCGCTTTCGTTCTTTGCGATCGGTTTCGAAGCGAACGTGCCGGAGACATTCCGGCTGCTCGTCGATCCGCTGAAGAGTCATTACGGCTTCACGACCGACGACCTGCACTTCCTCTACGAGCACTTCACGGCCGACGAGCGCCACGGCACGGAAGCCGCGCATCTGATCGCGCGCGCCGCGAATACCGAGGAGAAACGGGCCTGCGCACTCGAAGGTGCACGCCGCGGCGGCGCGGCCTGGTGGGCTTTTCATCGGCGCCTCGGCGTCGAGCACGCGCACGCATGATCGCGGAAGCGATCCGCAACGCACTCGGCTTCCTCGCTTCCCTTCCCTTCCGCCTCGTGCCGCGGCGACTGCGGTTCGACGCCGTGATGCGCTTCGGCTTCGCAATCGCACCCTTCGCGGGGCCGCGCCTGGTCGGGCGCTTCGAGAACGTCGTCGGCGGCAGCATCGACGAAACCTTGCGCGTGCTCTTCCGCGCGCTTCTGAGAACAGGCATTCGCTACGAGCCGCGCATCGAAGCAGACGTCGATGAAGAACTGCTGCCCGCCTTGCGCGCCGGCGGGATCATCGGTGTCACCGCTCACTTTCCGCTCAACGCGTTTTTTCTTCGCTGGCTGCACGACCAGGGGCATGGAGTCATCACGGCGGTGCGCGACATGCCGGGCCGCTCGAACATCTGGGGTACCGGCACCCCGATCGACCTCATCCAGCCCACGCGCCACGTCATGGTGCAGATGCGAAAGAAGCTGAGCGAAGGATGTCCGCTCCTGCTCGCGATCGACCGCGCCAAACCGCACACGCGGGCGATCGCGGTCGAGACCCGTTTCGGCGCGACGGCGGTCGCGACGCCGATGTTCACGCTCGCCGAAAAAATGGGTGTGCCGATGTTTTTCTACGCCGTGCGCGTGACGGAATCGCGCGCCGTGCGGCTCACCGTTCGACGCATTCCTTACGACCCGAATGCGTTCGCGGAACAGTTCCGCCGTCACAGCGAGTTGATGCTGCCGTAGAATGAACGGTCCAGGTCGGGCGAAACGGGCAGGGTGAGCCAATGTCAGCGGGGAACATCGATCGCGTCAAACGCCGCGTGCTGAAAGAAGCGGTGGCGGAAAACCTCGACGTCATGCGAGGGTTACCTCCCCGCGCGCTGCGTCCGCGCTCGCGCTGGACGCGTCTCTCCCGCCGCGTGCCGATCGTCGTGATCGCGCTGACGCTCCTCGGTTCGTCCTACATGATCGCGAACGGCCGCCCTCCCGCCGTGGCGCCGGTGGCGACGATTCCCGCCTCGGTCATCAATCCGCACGCCGCACGCAGACACGAGGTGCACGCGGCGGAAAGCGTCGCGCCGGTCGAGCGGATGACGTCTTCGGCCTTTCCCCTCGCCGTCCGCCGCGTCGTCCTCGACGCCGGCCACGGCGGCTCCGATCCCGGTGCGACCGCGCCGGAGCTCCTCGAAAAAGAGATCACGCTCGACATCGGCCGCCGCCTGCGCGTGCTGCTCGAGCGGCACGGCTTCGACGTCATCGTGACCCGCGACGCGGACCGCACCATCGCGCTGCGCGACCGCGCGCAGCTTGCGAACGATTCGAAGAGCGACATCTTCGTTTCGATCCACGTCAATGCGCTCGAGCGCCACACCGAGAGCCGCGGCATCGAGACGTATTACCTCGGCGCGACGAACGATCCATCCCTCACCGCGCTCGCAGCGCGCGAGAACCGCGTATCCGGCTACTCGGTCTCCGACATGCGCAAGTTGCTCGAAGGCGTGTACGCCGACGCGCGGCGCGACGAATCGCACCAGCTCGCGGCGGCCGTGCAGAAACAGCTGTACGACACGCTGCGCACCGATGACGCGGGCCTCGAGAACTGGGGCGTGAAACGCGCGCCGTTCCTCGTGCTCGTCGCCACCGACATGCCGGCGGTCCTGGCCGAGGTCGGCTGCATCTCGAACGAAAAAGAATCCGCGATGCTGCGCCGGCCTGAATACCGGCAGAAGATTGCTGACGCGCTCTTCGACGGCATCCGCGCATACGCGGGCACCCCCGCGGTTGAGAAGAAAGGGAGCGAACAGAATGGCTGAAGTCCTGAACGTCGGGATCGATCTCGGCACGTCCCGCAGCGCGATCTCGGCGTCGAACGGAGAGCGTTTCGTCGTCGACAGTTTCGTCGGCTGGCCGGTCGACATGGTCGCGCGCAAGGTCCTCAAGCGCGACGTCCTCATCGGGCACGAAGCGGTGGCGAATCGCACGATGCTCGATCTCCACCGTCCGCTCGAGCGCGGGCTGCTGAAAGAAGGATCGGAGAAAGACGTCGAAGCGGTGCGCGAGCTGCTCAAGCATCTGCTCCGCCTCGTGGGTGTGAACGGCGGCAGGATCGACGGCTCGAGCGTCCGTGCGGTGGTCGGCGTTCCCGCCGCATCGCTGCGGACGAACAAGCAGTACCTCCGCAATGCGATGAAAGGCATCGTCGACAGCCTGCTCATCGTCACCGAGCCGTTCGCCGTTGCGTACGGTCTCGACGCGCTGCTGCACACGATGATCATCGACATCGGTGCCGGAACCACCGACTTCTGCGTGATGAAGGGACGCTATCCGACCGACGAAGATCAGCGCACGCTCACCATCGCCGGCGATTCGATCGACACGCAGCTCCTCAAACTCATCGAAGAGCGTTACCCGCAATACAACGTAACGGTCTTCATGGTGCGCGAGTGGAAGGAAAAGTACAGCTTCGTCGGCGAGGCGGGCGATCGCATCATCGTGAGCGCGCCGGTGAAAGGCGTCCCGACGGACCTCGACATCACGAACGAGATGAAGACCGCCTGCGAGACCATCCTCGCGCCGATCGTCGAAACGATGCTCGACCTGCTCGCGCGCGTCGAGCCTGAGTTTCAGGAGCGGGTGCGCAACAACATCATCCTCTCCGGCGGCGGCGGTCTCATCCGCGGCCTGGCCGACGCACTCGAAGCAGCGCTCAAAGGCGTCGGCGGCGGCAAAGTGAAGTACATGGAAGACCCGGTCTTCATCGGCTCCGACGGCGGCCTCGCGCTGGCGACGGATGCGCCCGAGGGAGATTGGGAGAAGTTGACGGCGTAGTGAATTGAAAATTGAAAATTGAAAATTGAAAAAGCGGCGTCCGGATCGGCGCCGTTTTT
>DASVUA010000563.1:0-2325 GCA_036387295.1 Thermoanaerobaculia bacterium
AACCCGGGCGCATGCGCGCCGTCGATGAGCGTATCGATCCCACGCGCGGCGAGCTCTTTCACGATGCGCTCGACCGGAAAGGCGATCGCGGTCTGACTCGTGACATGGTCGATCAGCAGCAGCCGCGTGCGGTCGGTTACCTGCGCCATCACCCGTTCCACGATCGTGTCGGGCGAGTCGATGGGGAAGGGGATGTCGACCACCACCACCTTCGCGCCCGCAATGGTGCTCACGTAATCGAGCGCATTGCGCGAGGCGTTGTACTCGTGCGAGGTGACGAGCAGCTCATCGAACTTGTCGAGATCGAGCGAGCGCAGCACCGCATTGACGCCGGCCGTGGCATTGGGGACGAACGCCAGTCCGGCCGGTTCCGCGCCGAGAAACTCGCTCAGCACACGCCGCGCGTCGTCGAGCAGCGGCTCGAGCTCGCGCACGAAAAAGCGCACCGGCTCGCGCTCCATCTGCGCGCGAAATTCGTTCTGCGTTTCGAGCACCACGCGCGGCGTCGCGCCGAACGAGCCGTGATTGAGGAACGTGATGCCGGGATCGAGCGTCCAGTGCTGCTTCACGATGCCCACTGTATCCGCAATCAACGTATGTGCGTCACCAGAGCTCGCGCGCGGCAGCGACGAACGTCGCGGCTCCCGCCGCGAACGTTTCCTCTTCGGTCAGCAGCGAAACGACGAGATAGCCGTCGCGCTCGAAATCGAAGAAATAGCCCGGCTGCACGAGCACGCCGCGTGCGAGAAGGGCGAGCGCAAGCTCTTCATCGGTCATGACGCGTGGCACGCGGATCACGGCCGACCAGCCACCTTCCACCGGCAGCACGCGCGCCGACGGAACGTCGCGCAGCGCGTGCTGCAATCGCGCGAGATTCGTTCGCGTGCGGTGCGAGATCGCGGCACGGATGGTTGCGCCGATTTGCAGGAGCTCGGGGAGTGCCGCCTGCACCGGCGTGGCGACCGAGAGAAAGTTGTCGGCGATCAGCTCGAGCGCGTCGAGCGCCGCCTCTTTTCCAGGGCCGCTCACCCGAATCCAGCCGAGCTTGAAGTGCGGCAGGCCGGCAGACTTCGAAAGTCCGCCGAGAGTGAAGGTAAGAATGTCCTCGCGCACGAAGGTGAGGCCGTTCCCTTCGAGCGGATACTCGAGAAACACCTCGTCGGAAATGAGCGGAATCCCGTGCGCCGCCAGCGCATCCTGCTCCGCGACCGTGACGTAAGAACCGGTCGGATTGTTCGGATTCACCACCACGATCGCACGCACGGCCGGGTCGGGTGGCACGAGGCCAAGCTCCCAGCGCCGATGAAATTCGAGCGGAAACGAGCGGAGCGTCACGAGCTCCATCGACGCGAGATGTTCGAGCAGCGGATATGACGGCGTGGCGGTGAGGATCGCATCGCCGGGATCGGTCAGCAGCTTGAAAAGAAACGAATACGCCTCGCTCGTCGAGGACGTCAGCAGCAGGTCGGCGGCATCGCAATCGAGGTGCTCTGCCACCGCTTCGCGCGCAGAGCGGATTCCGCGCGGATCGGGATCGTACGCCGCGCGCGCACCACGCGCGAGCGCTTCCTGCAGCGCGTCGTGCGGATAGGCGATGCCGGCGCGGGTCGGATTGGTCTCGGTGAGATCGAAGAGCGGACCGCGATGCGCCTGGCGCGCGACGGTCAGTGCATTGAGGGGAGCGGTCCAGTGCGCGCGTTTGGAGAACAGGGTGCGCGCGAAGTGTTGCCCGAGCGCGGACGCGCGGGCAACTCGCAATCTTCGTTTTACTCGCTGCGCGCCACGACGCTCGCGCAAGGCTCGCCGGCCGCTTTCTCCAGCTCGGCGCGCGTCTCGGCCTTCGTCTTCGGCACCGCGCGGATGGCGAACCCGAACGTCTGCTGCGCTTCGGCGCAATTGCCGCGCGCGGCGAGAATCCGCGCGAGCGTATCGAGGCGGGTCCACGAATCGGGAGCGTTCGCCGCCACCGCCTTGCGCGCGAGCGCTTCCGCCTCTTCGAAGCGCTTGTCTTCGTACAGCAGCCAGGCGAGGTTGTTCAGCGTATCGGCCGACGCGGGGTCGATCTCGAGCGCCTTGCGGAACGCCTCTTCGGCGGCCGCGCGGCGGCCGACGTGCATCTCGGCATTGCCGAGGTTCGTCCAGGCGAGGGCAGCGTTCGGATCCTTCTGCAGGATCTCTCGATAGGCATGTGCCGCGAGCGCGTACTTGCCCTCGTCTTCGAGGCGCACCGCGGCGCGCATGGCGTCGGCATTCGGATCGCGCGGGCGGATCACCACGGTCGCAAACTTCGTCTTCGCCCAGGCATCCTCGAGTGCTTCCACGACC
>DASVUA010000564.1:0-2342 GCA_036387295.1 Thermoanaerobaculia bacterium
GACGCTCATCAACAGCCGGCGGGCTAAGAGCCCGCCGCTCCACAAGCGACGTGAGGTTTTGTCATCCTGAGCGAAGCGAAGGACCTTCTCTCCGGTGCACGGGGGAAGGTCCTTCGCCTTCTTCGCGGCTCAGGATGACAAGTGAATTACCTCGCGGTGATCCAGACGTCTTTCGAGATCTCGCGCAGTTTGCTTTCCGCGCTCCGCGCGGCGGCCTCGGAGTCGAATTTGACGCGCACGCGGTACACCGCGCCTTTCTCGGTCGAGCCGCGCTCGACGTACGCGGTGTCGAACCCGCGGTCGATCACTTTCACCGCCAGCGCTTCGGCGGTCTTCTGATCGCTGGTCGAAAGAAGCTGCGCGAAATGCGGGACTTTTGCGGCGGTAGCGACCGGCGTGCGCGCTGGAGCGGGCGCCGGAGTCACGGCTGCGGCGGTGGTCGCAGGCTGCGGAACGGCGGCGGCAGGTTTCGGCGTTTCGGCCGGGACGTCCGCCGGAGCGGGAGTTTCGACGATGGCAGCCGGCGCGACGTCGGCCGCGCTGTCGGTGGCAGGAGCAGCGGCACTGTCGGTGGCCGGCTCAGCTTCGTCGTCAGCGTCGGCGGCAAAGTCGTCGCTCTGCACTCCGAGCTCGACGATGTCGCCGGCTTTCTTCGGCGCCAGCGCGGCCTCGGCGACGACGGGCGTCTCTTTCTGCACGACCAGGCGATCGTCTGCCTGACCTTTCCCGAGCATCAATCCGAACGCGAACGACGCCGCGAGCGACAGGAGCAGCAGGACGAAGGCGACGAACGCCTGCCCCGCGGTGAGTGAGATTTCGTAATGAGACTGATCGTCTGCAGTGTGTTCTTCCATCCGTCCATCCTCCCTGAACTACACTACTTCGACGCCCCGCTTGCCTGCGGGGCAGCCGCGTTCCAGTTTGTGTGATACACGACGCCGTTGTCAAAGTAGATTGCTGACGCGCCGCCGTCGGCTTTCGGATAGATCCAGACCGAGTAGACGCGGTTGTTCTGCACGACCTGTTTGATCCAATCCTCGCGCGGCAGACCGACGAGGCTCTGCACCGCTTCCTCTCTCATCCCCGCCTTCACGTCCGCGAACGCGCTCATCGCGACGTAGCGGCGCTGTTCCGCGGTGGTGATGCGCTGCTGCGCTTCGACGCTGCCGGGGTTGAGCTCGAGCGCTTCGCGATAGAGGTCGATCGCTTTGTCGTAGCGCGAGAGGACGGTCATGTACTCGTCGCCGAGCATGATCTTTTCGCGCGCCAGCAACTGTCCGGCGCGCGGATCTCCGGTGCGGTCGTGATACGCGCGCACCTTGTCGATGAAGACGACGTACGTCGGCTCGAGCTTCTTGTGATTCTCGAGCAGCAGCTCGATCCGCTCTTTGCGCGTCGCGTTCGCGGCGGGCGTTTTCTGCGCCTTCCGCACTGTCTCGAGCCACTGGAAGTCGGCCGTCAGCAGACTCCACTCACGATCGTTCGGCCCCACCTGAGGTGCGGCAGGAGCGCAGGCGACGGCAGCAAGCAACAGGATGAGAAAAGCGTGGCGCATGAGTCGGTAGTTATCTTACACATTGAAGAGGGGGCGCATTCCCGGCGGGGCCGCGTGACGGGGTTGCCCGTTGCCCGTTGCCCGTTGCCCGGGCGGCGTGATGAACCGCCCAGGCCACAAAGCCCGGGCAACGGGCCACGGGCAACGGGCAACGGGCAACCGACAACTCCAACCACGAACCACCACCCCGACTACAATGCCCCCGCATGTCCGACAACCTCTCCATTTCCGGCGAGCTGAGCGAGACGACGGTGCCGGATGTGATCCGGTCGATCGTTCGAGGGAGCGAGACGGCGATCCTCACGCTCGATGCGGTGATGCGGCAGGACACGATCTACTTTCACGAAGGGCGGATCGTCTTCGCGTCGAGCACGGATCCGGACATGGGGCTCGCGGAGACGCTGCTTCGCACGGGTGAGCTGAACATCCAGCAGTACGACACGGCGATGGAGCGGCTGCTCGTGCCGCGGCGCATCGGGGCGCTCTTGTGTGAGCTCGGCTACCTGAAAACCGAGGATCTGACGCGGGCGGTCGAACGGCAGGCGAATGCGATCGTGCTCGACGCGATGGCGTATCGCAACGGCGCGTACACGATCGAGTTCACGACCGACTTTCCCGACCACATCATCATGCTGCCGATGCAGACCGAACGGCTGATCCTCGACGGCGTGCGCGGCATCGAATACTGGTCGCTCATCACGCGCGGCGTCGGGCGGCTCGAACGGATGCTCGAACAGGTGCCGGGCGCCGACACGCGCACGTTTCAACTCGACCTCACCGACGACGA
>DASVUA010000565.1:0-2675 GCA_036387295.1 Thermoanaerobaculia bacterium
TGAGAGCCCGCCGCTCCACCAGGCCGCGCTACCGCTTCACGCAGTGAAAGACGTGCGCGGGGAGGATGTTGCGCGGCTCGAAGAGGCTGTGCACGCGGCCGTAGAGCTTCTCGAGATCGGCGCGCACTTTGTTGGAGAACTGGTAGACCAGCATCACGCCGCCTGATGCGAGCGCGTCGTAGCTGTTCCGAAGCACGGCCGTGCGCGCGTCGTCCGGCATGATGCTGAACGGGATGCCGGCGAGCACGTAATCGGCGTTGCCGAGACGCAGTTCGCGAATGACCTCCAGCACGTCGCCGCCGGAGCGGTGGAAGACGCGCAGGCGCGGGTCCTTGAAGTTCTGCCTGAGGTGCCGCACAAAGTCGTCGTTGATCTCGAACGTCAGCAGCACCGCGTCGGGCCGCATCCGTTTCAGGATCTCTTTCGTGATCGTGCCGACGCCCGGACCGATCTCGACGAACACCCGCGTACGCTCCCAATTCACGTCGCGCAGCAGGTTCGCGATGAGGTAACGCGAGCTCGGAATCAGCGATCCGAGCATCCGAGGATTCTTGAAGAAGTTGCGCGCGAAAACGAGCTTGGAACCCTCGTTCTTTTCGGTACGGCTCACGCCGCCGCTGTTCTTCAAGTTCCGGGCCTTGTCATTTTTTCCGCTCACTGTGAAACGTCTTATTCACGATTTTCCACGTGCCGTCAATCTTCAAGAGGGACATGTAATCGGTGAACGTGACCTCGGGATAGACGAGCGTCAGCTTCGCAACGGCGGCATCGCCCGTGACGTCGATCCAGTCGATCCTGCGCTTGCGCTGCGCTTCATCCGCCGCCGGTTTGCCGCTCGCGCGGCCGATGTACTCCTCGCTCGTCCACTGCATGAACTTCCCGTCGCGAACGAAGAAGAGCTTCGACTCCGGGTGAAAGACATTGCGGTAATTTGCGCCGTCGCCCGTGGCGTGGCCGCGGAAGTAATGCTCGATCGCGGCGCGGACCGCGGCGTCTTCGGCGCCGGCACTCGGTGCCTGCTGCGCGAACATTGGTGCGGCGAGGAGAAGCACGATTGCAAGGTGTCGCATGCACGCGAGCTTAGCGAGCGTGCAGATGCGCCGGTGCAACAAGTTGTGACGCGGCGGGTGACATCCGATTACGCGGCCGCGAGCATCGCCGCGCGGTCGGCCCGCACGCGCACGATGGCGCGGAAGACGAGGTAGAGCGCGAGCACGATCAACGCGGCGGAAGTGATGCCGTTGACCATGGCCACCGGGTCGATCGTGGCGCCCGAAAAGTTCGCAATCGTCAGCTTCACGAGGGCGTACAAGGTGGTGACGAGCACGAACACCATCGGCAGAAGCGTGTACGCGATCTTCTGTCGCCGCTGATGCAGCCAGACGGTGATCGCGAGCAAGGTGAGCGCGGCCAGCAACTGGTTCGACGCACCGAAAAGCGTCCAGAACTTCCCCCAGCTTCCGGGCGGAGTGAAGGCGAGAAAGTAGACCGGCAGCGCGACCGTCAACAACGTCCCGACCCACGCGCCGAGACGCGTCGGCCAGCGGAAAAGCTCCTGCACGATGTAGCGGCCGAGGCGCGTCGAGACGTCGACCGTGTCGAAGACGAACGTGGAGAACGCCATCGCGCCGAACGTGATCGCGAAGTTGCGGTACTTCTCCCCGATGAGCAGCGTCATGAAGTCGCCGACGCCGTTGCCGTAAATGGTTCCCGGCTTCAGCCCTTTGAGGTCGTCCTGCGCGACGATCATCACCGTGACCATCGCGATCAGCGCCACGAACGCCTCGGCCAGCATGCCGCCGTATCCGACCGGACGGATGTGCGACTCGCGGTCGATCTGTTTGGACGTCGTTCCGGAACAGACGAGACCGTGAAATCCGGAACAGGCGCCGCACGCGATGGTGACGAAGAGAAACGGAAAAAGGAGGCCCGTCGCCTTGCCGCTGTCGAACCCTTTGAACGCCGCCTGCTTGATCTCGTACCCGCCGGCGAAGATGCCGATGACGCCGAGCGCGAGCGCGAAGTAGAGAATGAAGCCGCCGAGATAGCCGCGCGGCTGCAAAAGCGACCACACCGGCACCATCGAAGCGATGCAGCAATAGCCGAGGATGAGAAGCGCCCACCACTTCGCGTCGAGGATGAAGAAGGTCGAGACCTGCGTCCCGAGCCACACCATCACGAACGTCGCCGGCACGAAGATGACGGTGAGCAGCCAGAGCGGCGGATTGAGGTACCGCTGCACGACGCCCATCAGGACGGCGAGCAGGAGATAGAAAACACTCGCTGCCGCCACCGCGCCGCCGGGATGAAAGGTCGTCGCCGCGGCGGCCATCTCTTCGGTGCCGGTGACGAAGCTCGACGAGGTGATGTCGGCGAAGGCGACGATGACGTAGACGAGCGCGAGCCAGATGAACGCCATCATCGCCGCGCCGGCACGCGCGCCGAGATGCTCGCGCGTGATGTCGGCAATCGAGCGCGCGCCGTGCCGCACCGAAGCAGCCAGCGCCATGAAATCGTGCACCGCGCCGATCAGCACCACACCCAGCCCGATCCAGAGCAGGCAGGGCACCCACCCGAACTCCTGACACGCGATGATCGGCCCGGCGATCGGCCCCGCCGCCGCAATGGCGGCAAAGTGCTGACCGAAGAGATAGAACGGCCTGGTCGGAACGAAA
>DASVUA010000566.1:0-1827 GCA_036387295.1 Thermoanaerobaculia bacterium
TCTTCTTCGACCGCGCGATCGACGATGTGCGACTCGCGCAGGCCGCCGGCGACGAGGCCGTCGCGGATGATGCGCGCCACTTCGCCCGGCTGGCGTCCGCGAAGATCGAAATCGTCGCGCACGATGACGCGGTCGAAATGCTGTCCCACGATCCGAGCCGCGGCACGGATGTCTTCGTCGCGGCGGTCGCCCGGGAGGCCGAGCACGCAGATGTTGCGATTGCGGCGCATGGCGTCGGCGAGCTCGCTCATCGCGGCGAGGCCGTGGGGGTTGTGGGCGTAATCGATCATGACGCGGAAGCCGTCAAAGTCGACGATGTTGAGGCGGCCCGGCGTGGTGGTGGCGGACTGGAAGAACGACTGCAGTCCGGAGACGATGTCGCTGACGGCGATTTTCGTCGCGAACGTCGCGAGCACCGCGGCGAGCGCGTTGGCGATGTTGAAACGCGCTTTGCCGCCGAACGAGATCGGGACGTGGCGGTCTTCGGTGAGCGGTATGCGCATGCCGTTCTCGTACAGCATCAGCCACCCGTTCTCGACGGTCGCGCCGAGGCCGTTCGACGTCACGTGATTGCGGAACGTCTCGTTGTCGGGATCGAGTGAGAAGAAGGCGATGCGGCAGTCGGCCTGCTCGCGGATGATCGGCGTCATGTCGTCTTCCGCGTTGAGGATGGCGTAGCCGCCGTCCATCACGCGCTCGACGGTGACCGCTTTCACGCGTGCGAGATCTTCGAGCGTGTTGATGTCGCGAATGCCGAGGTGATCCTCGGCGATGTTCGTCACGACGGCCGCGTTCGACCAGTCGTACGCCACGCCGGCGCGCAGAATGCCGCCGCGCGCCGTCTCGAGCACGGCAAAGTCGACCGAAGGATCGCGCAGCACCACCTGTGCGCTGTTGGGTCCAGTCGTATCGCCTTTCTGCACCAGCTGGTTCTTGATGTAGATGCCGTCGCTCGTGGTGAGGCCGACGCTCTTGCCCGCCATTTTGGCGATGTGCGCGCAGAGGCGGGCGGTGGTCGTTTTGCCGTTCGTGCCGGTGATGGTGATGATCGGAATGCGCGACTCGCAGCCGGGAGGGAAGAGCATGTCGACGACCGCTTCGCCCACCGGGCGCGGCTTTCCTTCGGTCGGCGCGGTGTGCATGCGGAAGCCGGGGGCGGCGTTCACTTCGACGATGCCGCCGCCGTTCTCGCGGACCGGAGTCTCGAGATCGGGTGCGACGACGTCGATGCCGGCGATGTTGAGGTCGACGAGGCAGGAGATCCGTTCGGCCATCTCGATGTTGGCCGGATGAACGCGATCGGTGACGTCGACCGACGTGCCGCCGGTCGAAAGATTCGCGGTGGTCTTGAGCGCGATGAACTCGCCGGCCGGCGGGACGCTGTCGGGCGTCATGCCGCGCAGATGCAGGAGGCGATTGGTGCTGCCGTCGATGGTGATTTTCGTCAGCACCTTTTCGTGGCCGACGCCGCGGCGCGGGTCGCGATTCGCGATCTCGACCAGCTCGGAGATGGTGTGCGTGCCGTCGCCGATGACGTGCGCGGGAACGCGCTCGGCCGCGGCGACGAACTTGTGATTGATGACCAGCAGACGGAAGTCGCGGCCGGGGAGATAGCGCTCCACGACCACGCTGTTGCGGTGGCGTTTCGCATCTTCGAACGCGGTGCGGAACTCTTCCTCGTTCCGGATGTTCGTGTTGATGCCGCGACCCTGCGAAGCATCGAGCGGTTTGACCACGACCGGCCAGCCGATGCGGTTCGCGATGCGAAGCCCTTCTTCGATGTCGCGCGTCACGTCGCCGCCCGGCACCGGGATGCCGTGGAAGCCG
>DASVUA010000567.1:0-7408 GCA_036387295.1 Thermoanaerobaculia bacterium
CAAGTAGCAACACGTTACCCGTTACCCGTTACCCGTTACCCGGGCCTTTCCGCGCAGGCGACACTGCCCGGGCAACGGGCAACGGGCAACTCGCAACTCGCCACCAACTACAACTGCCTCTTCACCAACACACTCGCCCGATCGCGGAACCGGTGCGCGAATGTGCGGTTGTTCCATTGGTCGACCGTCCAGCGTTCGGCGCCGTGGATGTCTTCTTCGAAAGCGCGGGCGAGCTCCTGCGCGACTTCGGCGTCGTAGATGGCGACGCTGATCTCGTCGTTGATGCGGAAGCTGCGGGGGTCGACGTTCGTCGAGCCGATTGTGCACCACTCGCGATCGACGATCAGTACCTTTTGATGAATGCCGGAGCGGACGTACTCGTAGATCGTCGCGCCGGAGCGGAGGAGGGGACCGTAGTAGTAATGGCTCGCGTGCTGGACGATCGGAAAGTCGCTCGTGCGTGAAGTCGGCAGCATCAGCTTCACGTCGACGCCGCGCGCCACCGCGTCGGCGTACAACTTCACCGCGTGGCGATCGGGGATGAAGTAGGGATTCTGCAGAATGATCTCGCGCTTCGCGGCGGCGATGGCGAGGTAATAGAGCCGCTGCACGGCGCTCGCAGTTTCGGGCGGTGCGCTCCACGCCACGTGCATCGGAATCGTGCCGGCGTACTCCGGCTCCGGAAAGTAGGCGTTGCCGAAGAGCGCCGTCCCTTTCACCTTCAACCAGTTTTCGAGAAACGCCATCTGGAGTTCACCGACCACGGGCCCCTCGAGGCGCGCCGCGGTGTCGCGCCACCCGCCGCCCCGCATTCCGCCCGGTCCCGCCGCCTCGGGGCCCCACATGTCGGCGATGCCGTGGCCGAACGTGTAGCCGATGCGGCCATCGACGACCACGATCTTGCGATGGTCCCGATTGTTGTACCAGCCGAGCTCGCGGGGCCGCGCGCGGTGATACACGCGGAAATCGACTCCTGCAGCGCGCAGCGCACGCCACACGTTCGGTGACGTCGTTTTCCCGCCGCGCTGATCGACCAGCACGCGCACCTCGATGCCGCGCTGCGCGCACGCCCGCAGGCCATCGACCACGCGATCCGAGACCGAGCCGTCCATCCAGAGAAACGTCTCGAGATGCACGTGATGCGTGGCGCGTGCGGCGTCGTCGAGAAAGCGGTCGAAGAAGCCGGCGTTCTGCACGATCGTGACGGCGTTTCCTTGCACGACACGGCCGTGCGTCAGCGCCGCGACCGAGCGCATCAGCTCCCCGCGTCCGAGGTTCGGCGGGAGAACGAACTCGACATGCTCGCGCCGGCTGCGGGACCAGAGGATGAACGCGACGATGGCGGCGGCGGAGAGCGAGAGGGCGGCGAGCAACAGACGCGCGTTCTGCAAGAGCGTCGCCGCGGTTCGCGTGCGCGCGGCCGGGCGCGCCCGGGCAGGCACGAGTCGAGCAATCTCAGCCTCTGTGGCTCTGAAGAAAAAACGTCGCTGGCTTCCGTACTGGCTCTCCGGCTCCGAGGAGATCTGCGCCGGGTGTGAACGGACGCATGCAGCGGCAGTCGACGCGCGATGCGTCGCGTGCGACCGGCCGCAGTGCCTCGTCTGCGCGATCGACGTCGATGGCGAGGTCTTCTGCTCCGAATGTCAGGAGGATGGAGGAGGCAAAGAGTGGCGGCGCGCGCAATCTGGAAAGGCGTAGTCAAGGTCGGCACGCTCAGCGTGCCGGTGAAGCTCTATTCGGCCGTGCAGGATCGCAAGGTCCACTTCCGCCTGCTGCACAAAGCCGATCACGAACCGGTGAAGCAGCGTCTCGTCAGCGCCGACACCGGCGAGCAGGTCGAGTACGAAGCGGTGAAGAAAGCCTTCCCGATCACCCGCGGACGGATGGTTTTGCTCGACACCGCGGAGCTCGAGAAACTCGAGCCGGACGATTCTCGCGACATCGCGTTGACGCGCTTCGTCGATCCGTCGGAGATCGATCATCGCTGGTACGACCGCGCCTACTACCTCGGCCCGGACGGCGATGAAAAAGCGTATTTCGCCGCCGCCGCGGCGCTCGAACGGCAGAAGAAAGAAGGCGTCGCGCGCTGGGTGATGCGCGACAAGGAGTACGTCGGCGCGTTGCGTGTGGAGAACGGCTATCTCGTGCTCATCACGCTGCGGCACGCCGACGAAATCATCGCCGCGGACGCGCTCAAACCACCCGAGGGACGGGAGCTGCAGGAACGTGAGATCGCGATGGCCGAACAGCTGCTGACCGCGCTCAGCGGCAAGTTCGATCCCTCGCAATACCGCGACGAATATCGCGCTCGCGTGATGGAGCTCATCGAAACGAAAGCCGCCGGCCACAAGCCGAAAGTGGTCGCGTTCCGTCCGAAGAAACAGAAGGAAGACCAGCTCGCCGACGCACTCGAAGCGAGTCTTGCCGGCATGAAGAAACCGGCCAAGAGGAAAGCCAGTGGCTGAAGACGACGACGATCTCGACCAACCCTCCGGATTGCGCTCCTTCTGGAGCGGCACGATCTCGTTCGGGCTCGTGACCGTGCCGGTCGCGCTGTACGCCGCCACGCGCCCGCGCGGCATTTCTCTCAAGATGATCGGCCCCGACGAATCGCCGGTCCGCCGCCGCTATGTCTGTTCGAAGGACGGCACGCCGCTCGAGCCCGACGACATCGTGCGCGGCTATGAGATCGAGAAAGGGAAGTTCGTCATCGTCACCGAAGACGAGCTCGAAGCGGTCGAGCCGCGCAAGACGCGCGAGATCGATCTGCGCCTCTTCGTCGACCGCGATGAGATCGATCCGATGTTCTACCAGCGGGCCTATTTTCTCGTCCCCACCGGCGGCACCAACAAGGCGTACCGCCTGCTGGCCGAGGTGATGGAGAAGAAAAATCAAGCCGGGATCGCGACGTTCGTCATGCGGGCGAAGGAGTACCTCGTCGCGATCATCGCGGAGAACGGCATCCTCCGCGCCGAAACGCTTCGATTCGAAGACGAGATTCGCAAGCCGGCAGACGTCGGCCTGCCGGACGTCGCGACGATCGCACCGGCCGAAGTGAAAAAGTACGAGACGCAGATCGCGAAACATGCGAAGAAGCTCGACCTGCACGAACTGATCGACGACTACGCCGAGCGGCTTGAGCAGCTGGTGGCGGAGAAAGAGCGCAACAAGGAAGACATCCTGCGCGCCCCCGCCGAAACGACGCGCGATGAGGATGAAGGGGGCGGCGAGGTCGTCGATCTCCTGGCCGTCCTCAGCCGCAGCCTCGGCCAGACCGCCACCGGCGCCGCGCGCAAACCAGCCAAAAAAGCCGCGACGACGAAAAAAGCGGCGACGAAAAAACGCGCCCCAGCAAAGAAGAAGGCCGCAACAACGACCACAAAAAAGAAAGCCCCCGCAAAAAAGAAACGCGCGTGAACGGACATCAGTGGAGCGGCGGGCTTTAGCCCGCCGGGTTCTCTTTGCTCGGCGGGCTAAGAGCCCGCCGCTCCACAGAGACGATGTCCGCGGTGACCGAAGTTTTCTCATCATCGCGCGTGTTTTGCAGAGCCACTGCGACAGGAGATCACTTGAGCAAGCCCATCATTGGAATCGGTTCCGACGTCGAGCACGTCGAAGGGAAGCGCGATCGCGCGTTCGTGTTCCTCACCTACGTCGAATCGCTGCGCAAAGCAGGCGCGATCCCGGTCCTCATCCCGCCTCAGCCGGAAAACGCCGCCGAGATCATGGACGAGCTCGACGGCATTCTGCTCGCCGGCGGCGAGGACTGCGATCCCGCGCTCTACAACGAAGAACGCCACCCGAAGTGCGTCGCGCTGATGGATGCGCGCCGTCAGGCCGGCGATCTGTCGCTCGCGAAAGTGGCCCGCCAGCGGGGAGTTCCGACTCTCGGCGTCTGCCTCGGCATGCAGATGATGAACGTCGCCTCGGGCGGGTCGTTGATCCAGGACATCGATTCGCACGTCGACACCGACATCCAGCACGCAAGCCAGCCGGAAAGCCGCGCCCGTCACGACATCATCATTCAGGAAGGGACGCAGCTCGCGACGATGCTTCCCACAATCCAGTGCAACGTCAACTCCTCGCACCATCAGGCCATCGGCCGCGTAGGCGAAGGGCTGCGCGTCACCGCCCATGCTCCCGACGGCGTCGTGGAGGGGCTCGAAGACCCGCGCCACCCGTTCTACATCGGCGTGCAATGGCACCCCGAGGACATGCCCGGTGAGCACTCGGCCAGCTCGCTGTTCGACGCGTTCGTGAAGGCCGCGCGGCGGTATGCGGCAGAGCGGAACGCCGTCGCACAGAGAGAGCCGGTCGCGGCGGAGTAGGGGCGTAAGTTCGTTCGGTTGTCGGTTTTTGGTTGTCCGCGGGATTTGCTCCTCCAAGGGACAAGTCACAGATAACCGACAACCGAGCACCGACAACGCGCGCCGGAATACCCCCAAAACGCCTCCCGTTCAGGCACCCCGGAGGCCCTGCCCTTGAATCGACGCACTATTGTTGCTGCCGCATTGGCGCTCGCGCTCGCCCCTCAGACGTTCGCCGGCACCTGGTTGAAAAACGTCGCGGCGGCGCAGAAGGTCGCGAAAGAGAAGAACCAGTTGATCCTCGTCGACATGTTCGCCGAGTGGTGCGGCTGGTGCCATCGCTTCGAGCGCGAAGTCTTCCCCTCCGAAGCGTTCCAGAAGGCGACGGACGACATCGTCCTCCTGCGCCTCGACACCGAAGATAAAAAAGAAGGAACGCAGATGGCGCAGAAGTTCGGCGTCACCTCGCTTCCCACGTTCCTCGTCCTCACCCCCGACCTCACGCTGGCTGGCCAGATCCGCGGCTATTCGCCTCCCGCGCAGTTCGCCAGCATGCTCAAAGAGACGCGCGACAAGCACAACGCCTTTCTGCTGCGCGTCAAAAACGAACCGAAGCTCGGAAAAGACTACGTCGCCCGCCTGGATCTGGCGAAAGACTTCATCGCCCGCAACGCCTACGACAAGAGCGAGCCGCGCCTGCGCAAGCTGATGACCGAGAAAGGCGTGCCCGCCGCGATTCGCGACGAAGCGTATTACCAGCTCGCCATCACGCAGGTGATGCAGGAAAAGCACGCCGACGCGCTCAAGACCATCAAGGACCTCAACGCGCTCAGCAGATACGGCGACACGATCGAACGGTCGCGCTTCCTGCAGGGGCAGATCTACATGCAGCAGGGGAACCTGGTCGGCGCCCGCGACGAGTTTCGCAACTTCAAAGCCGCGTTTCCGAACTCGCCGCTCATCCGCAACATCGATCAGGTGTTGCCCGAGCTAGAGAAACGAACCGGCGGCCGGTAACGTCTACCGCGACGTAATGAAACGACTCGCGTCTGTACTTCTGCTGTTCCTGCTGTGTGCGGTTCCGGCGTTCGCGCAGTTCGGGTTTCCCGGCGCTGACGCGCTGCCCAAGGCAACCATCGAAGGCTCGCTGCAGAAGCGCAGCGGCGACGCAGTCGAGGGGACGATCGTCGCCACGATCGCGGAAGGGTGGCATGTCAACTCGAACACGCCCACCGAAGAATTCGCGATTCCGACCGTCCTGCAACTCGACGCCGCAACCGCGGAACTGCTCGCCGCGACCTACCCGCCGCATCAGTTGAAAGCGTTCGAGTTCACCGGCGGCAAGCAACTGGCCGTGTACGACGGCACGATCCGCATCCCGTTTCGCGCGCGGCTCGCGCCGGGGGCAACGAAGATCACCGCCTCGCTGAAGGTTCAGGCGTGCAGCGACACGGTTTGCCTTCCGCCGAACACCGCGACGGCGGAGATCGACGCGACGAAGCTCGTCGCCGCTCCCGCCGGTGCTGTCACGACCGCCGCGCCTCGCGCTCAGAATCAGGCGTTCACTCCGCTCACCGCGGCGCCGAAGAACGCCGTTCCTCAGGATCGTCTGGCGCGCACGTTCGCGTCCCAGGGGCTGCCACTCACGCTCGGCCTCCTGTTCCTCGGCGGGCTCGCGCTCAATCTCACGCCGTGCGTGTTTCCGCTCATCCCGATCACGCTCGGCTTCTTCGCCATGCAGAGCGATGGTCGCCGCGGACGCCGCTTCGCGCTCTCCGCGATGTACGTCCTCGGCATCGTGATCACCTATTCGACGCTCGGCGTCCTCGCCGCGCTGGGCGGAAAGATGTTCGGCGCCTGGCTGCAGTTGCCGGCCGTGCTGATCGCCTTCGCGCTGCTGATGCTCGTGCTCGCCTCGTCGATGTTCGGCGCATTCGAGATTCAGGTGCCGCGCTTCATCGCCAATCAATCGCAAGGGCGCGCGGGGCTGCTCGGCGCACTCTCGATGGGTCTCGTGATCGGCATCGTCGCGGCGCCGTGTGTCGGGCCGGTCGTCATTTCGCTGATCACGCTCGTCGCGCAACTCGCGCAGCCGGTACTCGGCGGGGTGATGTTCGCGGCGCTCGCCTTCGGGCTCGGCTTTCCGTACCTCGTCATGCTCAACGCGCTGCCGCGGCCCGGCGAATGGATGGTCACGGTGAAGAAGGGGATGGCGTTCGTCCTGATCGCCATGGCCTTCTACTTCCTCCGCCCGCTCGTCGGCGAGACGGTCTATCAGTACGGCGTCGCCGCCGCGCTGCTCGTCGGCGCGCTCTTCCTCTTCGTCGCTCGTGCGAAAGGTGCACGCATGCTGCGCCTCGGCGTGGCGATGCTGCTGCTCGTTTCCGGCGTCGCGTTCGCGATTCCGCGCAAGGATCCGGGCGGCGTGAAGTGGGCCAGGTACGACGCCGCCTCGCTCGCCGCGGCGCAGAAAGCGGGACGGCCGGTGGTGATCGACTTCTACGCCGACTGGTGTCTCCCGTGTAAAGAGCTCGATCAGAAAACGTTCAACGATCCGCGCGTCATGGCGGAGCTCGATCGCTTCGTGCGCGTCAAGGCCGACCTCACGTCCGCCGAAGATGCGACCACCAAAGCGCTCACAAAGCAGTACGCGATCGTCGGCGTTCCGACGATCGTCTTCCTCGATGCAAACGGAACCGAATCGAAGAGTGCGCGCCTGACCGGCTTCGAGCCGCCGGAGGCTTTCCTCGAGCGTGCGCGACAGGTGAAATGATGGCAGTCCTGACGAACAAGCAGCGCCAATACCTTCGCGGACTCGCGCATCCGCTCTCCCCGATCGTCCGCGTCGGCAAAGCGGGCGTGACCGACAACGTCGTCGCCGAAACGCGTAAATCGCTCGAGTCGCACGAGCTGATCAAAGTGCGCATCGAAGTCGAAGAGGGGAGCGAGCGCCGCGAGCTCGCCGACCGCCTCGCCGCCGCCGCCGACGCACAACTCGCCGGCACGATCGGCAAGATCGCGATCCTCTACCGCGAGCGCGACGAAGAGCCCGAGATCAAGCTGCCGCAGTAAATCGCGCCTCGATTGGGTGGAGCGGCGGG
>DASVUA010000568.1:0-2281 GCA_036387295.1 Thermoanaerobaculia bacterium
CTTAGCCCGCCGGCAATCCTACGAGAACCTCGGCGGGCTAAGAGCCCGCCGCTCCACTGGCCACGCGGGCGGTTTACGCGATCGCGGCTGTCACTACGGCCTGCGCTTCGGCCTGAATGCGCGCGAGGTGCTCTTCGCCGACGAAGCTTTCCGCGTAGATCTTGTAGATGTTCTCGGTGCCTGACGGGCGGGCGGCGAACCAGCCGTTGCGGGTCGTTACTTTCAGGCCGCCGATTGCGTTGCCGTCGCCGGGGGCGTTCGTGAGGATCGCTTCGATCGGGTCGCCGGCGAGCGCTTTCGCCGTCACCTGCGCGGGCGAGAGCTTGCCGAGGAGCGCTTTCTGTTCCGGAGTGGCGGCGGCATCGGTGCGGGCGTAGAGCGGCGAGCCATGTTGATGCGCGAGCTGCTCGTAGAGCTCACCCGGATCGCGTCCTGTGCGTGCCGTCATCTCCGCCGCGAGAAGGCCCATGATGATGCCGTCCTTGTCGGTGGTCCAGACCGAGCCGTCGCGGCGGAGGAACGACGCGCCGGCGCTCTCTTCACCGCCGAAACCGAGCGAGCCGTCACGCAACCCGTCGACGAACCACTTGAACCCGACCGGCACCTCGTGCAGCCGCCGCCCGAGGCTCGCGACGACGCGGTCGATCAGACTGCTGCTCACCACCGTCTTGCCGACCGCCGCATCGCCACGCCATTCCGGGCGATTCGTGAACAGATACGAAATCGCCACGGCCAGGTAGTGATTCGGATTCATGAGCCCCGCGCTGCGCGTCACGATGCCGTGGCGATCGTTGTCGGTGTCGTTGCCGAACGCCACGTCGAAGCGGTTGCGCAGCGCGATCAGCCCCGCCATCGCATACGGGGACGAACAGTCCATCCGGATTCGCCCGTCCCAGTCGAGCGTCATGAAGCGGAACGTCGGATCGACCGAGCTGTTGACGATGTCGATCTCGAGACCGTACCGCTCGCGAATCACGCTCCAGTACGCGACGCCCGCGCCCCCCATCGGATCAACTCCGATGCGCACGCCCGACTCGCGCACCGCTTCGAGGTCGACCACATGCTCGAGATCGTTGACGTACGCGGCGATGTAGTCGTGCTCGTGCGTCGTCGACGCGCGCAACGCGCGGGAAAACGGCATCCGGCGGATGCGCGCCGGGTCGAGCATCAGCGCGTTCGCCGCCTGCTCGATCGTCTTCGTCGCCGCCGTCTCGGATGGGCCGCCGTGCGGCGGGTTGTATTTGAAGCCGCCGTCTTCCGGCGGATTGTGCGACGGCGTCACCACGATCCCGTCGGCCAGTCCGGTCTGCCGCCCGCGGTTGTAGGTGAGGATCGCGTGTGAGATCACCGGCGTCGGCGTGAAACCGCGCGGCGCGTCGATCATCACTTCCACCTCGTTCGCCGCCAGCACTTCCATCGCCGAGACAAACGCCGGCTCGGAGAGCGCGTGCGTGTCGATGCCGAGGAAGAGCGGTCCGTTGATGCCCTGCGCCTTGCGGTAATCGCAGATCGCCTGCGTCGTGGCGAGGATGTGCAGCTCGTTGAATGCGAGCTTCAGCGCCGAGCCGCGGTGGCCGGACGTACCGAAGGCGACGCGTTGATCCGCGATGTTCGGATCGGGCTGCTCCGTGTAATACGCGGCAACCAGCCGCGGCACGTTGATCAGCATGTCTTCGGTCGGACGCGTTCCCGCGGTGGGCATGTTCATAGGCTCCTTCTCGTGCGCGCGACGGAGGATATGCCAGATCCCCGTTGCGCAATTCGGGCACAAGCGCGTAGAACGTCTTTACGATGAGTACTGTCCGGCCGTTCCTCGCTCTCGCTCTGTTCGTGGCAGCTCTGGCAGCGCCGCGTGCGCTCTCGCAGGAAGCAGACCTGCTCGCGACGAAAACCGGTCCGGCGGAAGCCGCCGCCGGGGCCGACGTTTCGTACGACGTCACGGTCACGAACCTCGGGCCTGACGAAGCCGCCACGATCAGCATCGACGACGTCATCCCCGCCGGAATGACGTTCGTCTCGTTGACGCAGACCGGCGGTCCCACGGCCTCCTGCTCGACTCCTGCTCCCGGTTCGGACGGCGCGATCAACTGCACGCTGGCCACACTTGCCGCTGGGCAGACGGTCGAGCTCACGCTCGTCTTCAACATCGATGAGACCACGCCGCCCGAGACGACCTTCACGAATATCGTGACGGCGACCACCGCCACGTTCGACCCGAACGAAGAAAACAACACCGGCATCGCCACGACGTCGACGCCGCCCCCCGCGCAGGGCGACATGC
>DASVUA010000569.1:0-3581 GCA_036387295.1 Thermoanaerobaculia bacterium
AGAACAGCGACGCGGCGTCCGAACCGGCTCCCGACTCGCTCGCCCTGCGCAGCATGAAGTTGAGCGACGACGACGTGGCCGCGCGCCGCACGACCGGCGTCACGACCATCGTCACCGCCCCCTCGTTCGGCATTTTCAACGGCCAGTCGGTGGTCCTGAACCTCGGCGCGGGCTCGACCGAGTCGCGCGTCATCAAGAGCCCGGCCGCGCTGCAGATCGGCTTCAATCCGCGCCCCACCTGGACGTATCCCGACAGCCTGATGGGTGTCATCGCGTACCTGCGGCAGACGTTCCTCGACGCGCAGCAGCATGTTTCCGCGCGCGAGATCTACGAGCGCAGCCCCGGCGGCATCCGGCGCCCGGAGGACAACCCGTCGCTCGAAGCGCTCCGTCCTGTGCTGCGCCGCGAGATGCCGGTCGTCTTCATCGCCGATTCGGAGTTGATGATGCGGCGCGCACAGACGCTCGCGCGCGAGTTCAACCTGCGCATCATCCTTTCCGGCGCGCGGCAGGCGTACGAGCTCGCGAGCGAGTTGAAGGACGTGCCGGTGCTCGTTTCGGTGAAGTGGCCCGCGGCGCCGACGGATGAAACCGATCGCGAGGATCAGCCGCTGCGCGTGATTCGCGATCGCCAGCTCGCGCCGACCTCGCCCGCCGCGCTCGCGAAGAACGGCGTGACGTTTGCGCTCGTGAGCGGTGGCGCCAAGAGCGGCGATTTTCTGCCCGGCATCCGGAAGGCGGTCGACAACGGCCTCTCGCCCGAGGATGCCCTGCGGGCGACGACGCTCGCTCCGGCGCGCATCTTCGGCGTCGACCGGCAACTCGGCTCGCTCGACCGCGGCAAGATCGCGAACATCATCGTGACTGACAAGCCGCTGTTCCAGAAAGAGGCGAAAGTCACGCGCGTCTTCGTCGACGGCCGCGAAGTGCGTCTGCCGGCAGAAGAAAAGAAGAGCGACGCCGCGACCGCCGCAACTGCCGCCGCTGCCACTCCGATCGACGGCACCTGGGCCCTCACCATCCGCGCGCCGCAAGGGAACGTCTCGATGCAGGTGACCTTGCGCGCGGAGTCGGGACGCATCACCGGAACGTTCTCCGGCGAGCGTGGCTCGGGCGACATCCGTCCCGGCGCGTTCGACGGCACCGCGTTCGACTTTGCGATCTCCGCGAACGCGCAGAACGAAGCGGAAGCGTCGGACTGGGTGTTCCGCGGCACGGTCGCGGGCGACACGATGAACGGCACGGTCGGCACCACCATCGGCAACTTCGAATTCAGCGGGAGCAGATCGAAATGAAGAGAGTCCTGCTCGCACTCACTCTCACGTTCAGCACTCTCGCCGCATCCGCGCAGGAGCGCGTCACGCTCATTCGCAACGCGACGATCCTGACGATCACCAACGGCACGATCACCAACGGCTCCGTGCTCATGCGCGGGGGCAAAATCGCGGCGGTGGGGCAGAACATCACCGCCCCCGCGAACGCGCGCGTGATCGACGGAACCGGCAAGTTCGTGATGCCGGGCATCATCGATACGCACAGCCACACGGCAGTCGAAGGGAGCGTCAACGAGATCTCGCTGCCGAACACCGGGATGGTGCGCATCGTCGATGCGCTGACGGACGAAGACGTCTCCGCCTATCGCCAGCTCGCCGGCGGGACGACGATGGCGCTCGTGCTTCACGGTTCCGCGAACGCGATCGGCGGCCAGAGCCAGATCGTGAAGTGGAAATGGGGCCGCCCGATTCACGAGTGGCCGGTCGAAGGTGCACCGCGCACGATCAAGTTCGCCCTCGGCGAGAACCCGAAATCGGCGAACTTTCAGCCGCCTGCCGGACAGCCGCGCCAGTATCCGGCCACGCGCATGGGCGTCGAGGAAGTGGTGCGCAAGTCGTTCATCGACGCGCGCGATTACGTCGCCCGGCGCGATGAATACGAAGCAAAACGCAAACGTGGCGAGACCGCCATTCCGCCGCGCCGCGATCTACTGATGGAGACGATGGCCGACATTCTCGCCGGCCGGATCGACGTGCACGCGCACTCGTACCGCGCCGACGAGATCGTGATGCTGCTGCGTCTCGCCGACGAGCAGGGCTTCAAGATCCGCGAGCTGCAGCACATTCTGGAAGGCTACAAAGTCGCGCCCGAGATCGCGGCGCACGGCGCCACGGCCGGCACGTTCATCGACTGGTGGGGCTACAAAGCGGAGGCGTACGACGCGACGCCGTACAACGTCGCGATCATGACGCGGAACAACATCGTCACGTCGGTCAACTCCGATTCCGACGAGCTCGCGCGCCGTCTCAATCAGGACGCCGCGAAAGCGATGAAGTACGGCGGCCTCACTGAAGACGAAGCGCTGCGTCTCTGCACGCTCAATCCGGCGAAACAGTTGCGCCTCGATCATCGCGTCGGCTCGATCGAAGTCGGCAAAGACGCCGATCTCGTCATCTGGAATGGCCACCCGCTCTCGACCTACTCGCGCGTCGACACGACCTTCATCGAAGGCGAGGTGTACTTCGACCGCCAGCAGGACCTGCAGCGCCGCGAAGAGCTGCGCCGCGAAAAAGAAGAGCGGTTGCGCACCGAGCGCGACGCCGCCAAGAAAGACGCGGAAAAAGACGCGAAGAAAGACGCGGAGAAATCGAAGGAGACGCCGAAATGACGCGCGACCGCAGCGAACGATTCGACGACCTCATGAAGCGCCGCCTGCTGGCCGGATTCACGGCCGCTTTCGCCGCGACGGCGCTCTTCGCCCAATCGACCATTCCGAACAATCCCGGCGTGAAGCCGACGGTCGCGATTCGCAACGCGACCATCGTTCCGGTCACCAGCGCGCCAATCGCGAACGGCACGATCGTCTTCGCGAACGGCGTCATCACCGCGGTCGGCGCGAACGTGCAGATTCCTGCCGGCGCGACCGTCATCGACGGCACCGGCCTGTTCGTCTATCCCGGCATGATCGACTCCGGCTCGAGCGTCGGCCTCATCGAGATCGATGCCGTCCCCGGCACGGTCGACACCTCGGAGCTGGGCGATTTCAATCCGAACGCGCAGGCCGCGGTGGCGATCAATCCGCACAGCGAGCTCATTCCGGTCACGCGCGTCAACGGCGTGACGCACGTCGTCAGCGTCCCCGAGGGAGGCATCATTTCGGGGCAGAGCGCGCTCATTCAGATGGCCGGCTGGACGCCGCCGCAGATGGTCGTGAAATCGCCGGCCGCGATGAATCTCCGTTTCCCGCGCCTGCGCGGCGCACCGCTCAGCGACGTGCCGCAGGAAGAGGAAGCGGAGAAAGAGCGCCGCAAGGGCTACACGAATCAGCTCGACCGGCTGCGTGACACGTTCCGCGACGCACGCGCGTACGGAAAAGCGGTCGCCGCCGGCACGCGCCGCGTCGATCGCGACCTGCTGCTCGAAGCGCTGGTGCCGGTGGTGGAAGGACGTGTGCCGGTGGTGCTGCATGCGAACCAGGCGCGCGACATCCGCGCCGCGCTCGCGTTTGCCGACGAGTTCAAACTGAACGTCATTCTCAGCGGTGCGCAGGACGTCGCGCGCGTCGTCGCCGAAGTGAAATCGCGCAA
>DASVUA010000570.1:0-5902 GCA_036387295.1 Thermoanaerobaculia bacterium
CTTCGGTATCGAACGGTTTTGCGAGCACCGCCGAGGCGCCTTCGCGCATCGCCTCGTCGCGCAACTGCTCGGTTGCGTATCCGGTGATCAGGATGATGCGGCACTGCGGGGAGCGGAGGTGGACCCGGTTGAGGAAATGGAGTCCCTCGAATCCGAACCTGCCCGAGAACTGCACGTCGGTGACGAGGTGCGTCACCGGAAAGCGTTCCAGCGCGATCTCCGCCGATTCGACATCGGAGCAAAGGACGAGCGTGCGGCCCGGGCGCTCGAGTGTGTACGAGAGCGCTTCGGTGATGCCGCTGTCGTCATCGACGAGGAGAATGCACTGGCGAGTTTCGGTCATGAGCGGTTCCTTCAGGCGGACAACTTCAGGGCGGCGCGACCGGTGACGAGGTCGTGCATTTCGAGATAAAAGCGGACGTCGCGCGTGCCGAGCGCGTAGAACACGCGGTCTCCGCCGCGGCCCATGGCGCTGAGGAAGCCGCAACCGTCCTGACGGATGAAGAGCAGGTCTCCGCCGAATTCGCTCGGCACGCCGGCCAGCAGGTTGAGGAACGAGTCGGCGTCTCCGGCGCGGTCGATGACCACACGCTCGACGTCGATGCCGATGTCCTGGTGCAGGGCGCCATCGAGAGCCGAGCGGACGGCGGCGATCGACTCGAGAAACGCCACGCGCTGCGTGTTGGTCCAGGCATGGTTCCAATCGAGGCCGGGCTTACTGGAGTCGTGTGCGATGAGCGTGATGCGTTGGTCGCGGAATGGCATCTGGCTTCTCCTGATCACTGCGCGAGCGTTGCGGCGAATGCGAGGGCGAACGAAGGGCCGCCGAGGAGCACGAAGACGCGCCACGTCTCACGGCCACGGCGAAGGTCGGACAGCGTTGCGTTGAGGAAACGGTTCATCGCGAAGCTCCTTTCACTGCGTCAGACGTTGGGAGGGTCACGTCGCGGAACCCGAACGGGTCGCGCGGGGTCTCGACGATGGGGAAGGTTGTGCCGCTCATGGCGAAGGAGGTGCGGTTCTTGTCCGCGATCAGCTCGACCCACCCTTCGGCGGGGATCTGATACGTGTCGCCCGCGTACCGGAACTCCTGTCCGGGCGTGCCGCGGAACCGGTAACCGACCGTCGAGATGTTGCACGTCGCTTTCGGCTGCGCCTGGTTCGCGCGGCGAATCAGGGACGTGAGGTCGATGTCGATGTTGATGGAGGCTGTGAGGACCGCGGCAAGTAAGAGCATCTGTTTTCTCCGTGTTGGGACTGGCCAGCACTAGTCCAAGGGGAGTACCAGAATCCGAAAATGGTCTAAATCGCAGACAGTGCAGCGACTTAACCTGTTTTGCACGTGGACGGCTGTTGTGCGTGAGCTGGACTGGTGTATGATTTTCGAACGATGACTGAACTACTTCACCGAATTTTGATCGTGGACGACGATGAACAGATCGCTGCTGGCCTCGCCGCCTTTCTCAGCGACCGCTGGGACGTGCGCACCGCCGGGACGGGGAGAACGGCCGTCGTGGCGTTCGGCGAGTTTTCGCCCGACGTCGTGCTACTCGACGTGACGCTGCCGGACACGACCGGTCTCGAGCTGCTGCATCAGTTCAAGATGTATTCGGAGACGACCGCGGTGATCATGATGTCGGGCGTGAGCACGCTCGATCGCGTGGTCGAGTCGATGCGCCTCGGCGCGGAGACGTTTCTCCAGAAACCGTTCGATCTCGATACGCTCGAAGCGGTGCTGCAGCAGGTCGAGCGCATCCTCGCCACACGCCGCGAGCTGATGGCGCTCAAACGCACCGAGGCCGCGCATGCCGAAAAACTCCCCGGGCTTTCACCGTCGATCACACACCTCAACGACATCCTCGCGAACGTCGCGCGCGTCCCTTCGCCCGTCCTCATCGAAGGCGATTCGGGCACCGGCAAAGGAGTGATGGCGCGATTGATTCACAGCCGGTCGGCGCGGGCCGGCAAGCCGTTCGTCGATCTCAATTGCGCCGGACTATCCAAAGAGCTGCTCGAATCGGAGCTGTTCGGCCACGAGCGCGGCGCGTTCACGAATGCGATGAACACGAAGCCCGGCCTGTTCGAGATTGCAGGCGAAGGAACGTTGTTCCTCGATGAGATCGGGGAGATGGAGCCGACGGTGCAGGCGCGGCTGCTGAAAGCGCTCGAGGAGAAACGGTTTCGCCGCGTCGGCGGCGTCCGCGATCTGCGCGCCGACTTTCGTCTGATCGCGGCAACGAACCGCGACCTGCAGGCCGAGGTGGCGGCGGGACGGTTTCGCAACGACCTCTATTACCGCCTCAATGTCGTACGTCTTCGCATGCCGCCGCTCCGCGAGCGGATGGAAGACCTTCCGATCCTCGCGCAGGAAGTGCTGCGGCCGTTGTGCAAAGAGCTCGGGCGCCCGGTGCCGAAGGTCAGCGCGTCAGCGATGAAGAAGCTCGAGAGCTATGGCTGGCCGGGCAACGTTCGCGAGCTGCGCAACGTGCTCGAACGGGCGATGCTGACGCAGCTCGGCCCCGAGATCCGGAGCGAGGATCTGATCATCGACACCGCCGCAACGGCCGCCGTCGCCGCTGCAGCCTCAGGATCGGGATTGCCGACCGGCGAATGGGAAATCCGTCCGCTCGACGAAGTGATCACGCGCTATGTCGCGGCCGCGGTCGAAGCGACCGGCGGGAACGTCCGCAAGGCCGCGCGGCAACTGCAGATCAGTCCGTCCACGCTGTACGCGCGGCTCAAGTGATGGTTGGTTGTCAGTTGTCAGTTGTCGGTTGTCGGTTTCTGCGGGTGTCGCCGACCGGTTTGCCTCGCAACCCGAACATTGCTGACCACTGAGAACCGACAACCGACAACTCCCCACGTTACAAACCAGTGAACCTGCAACGCGTTCGACCCGGCGCGTGTTATGTCACGCCGCCTATGAAAAAGCTCATCACACTCATCGCGCTGCTCTGCGCGACCAATACATTCGCGCAGGAGAAGCTCACCCGTCTTCTGCGGCAACCCGACATTCACGGCGATACCGTGGCGTTCGTTTACGCGGGCGACATCTGGCTCGCTTCGACGAACGGCGGCGACGCGCGCCGGCTCACCTCGGACGAAGGGATGGAGTACTTCCCGAAGTTCTCTCCTGACGGACGCTCGATCGCCTTCACCGGCGATTACAGCGGCTCGCGCCAGGTCTTCGTCATCAGCGTCGACGGCGGCGCGCCGCGGCAGTTGACGTTCTACAACGACGTCGGCGCATTGCCGCCGCGCGGCGGCATCGACAATCGCGTGCTCGACTGGACGCCGGACGGCAAGAACATTCTCTTCCTGCCGCACCGTGTGCCGTGGAACGACCGCATGGCCCGCCCCTACATCGTCCCGGCGGCGGGCGGAATGGAAACGCCGCTCGCGATTCCGGAAGCAGGCGGCGGTATGTATTCGCCGGACGGAACGAAGCTCGTCTACACACCGATCGAGCGCGAGTTCCGCACCTGGAAGCGCTATCGCGGCGGCCGCGCGCAGGACGTCTGGATTTACGACCTGGCGGCGAATCGCTCCGAACAGATCACGACCAATCAGTACACCGACAATCAGCCGGTCTGGATCGGCAACACCATCTACTTCACGTCGGATCGCCCCGAGGGGAACGCGAAAGAGGCGGGAAAACTCAACCTCTACGCATACGACATCGCGTCGAAACAGACGCGCAAAGTGACGAACCACACCGACTTCGACGTGCTCTGGCCGAGCGCCGACCGCAACCAGATCGTTTATGAAGCGGGCGGGTATCTCTACCGGTTCGCGAACGGACAGTCGGCGCGCATTCCGATTCGCGTGTACGGCGACTTCCGCAACACCCTTCCGTATCACCGCAACGTCCGCGAGAACATCGACTGGTTCACGATCTCGCCGACCGGAGCGCGTGCGCTCTTCGTCGCGCGCGGCGACGTCTTCAGCGCGCCGGCGAAAGAAGGGGAGGTCCGCAACATGACGCAGACCTCCGGCACGCGCGAGCGCGACGCGAGCTGGTCGCCCGACGGCCGCTGGATCGCGTATCTCAGCGACAAAGGGGGCGAATACGAGATCTACGTTCGCCCCGCTGACGGCGCGGGCGAAGAGCGTCAGGTGACGCGCGACGGTAAAGCGTGGCGCTTCACGCCACAGTGGTCGCCCGACTCGAAGATGCTGGCGTATGCCGACAAAGATCACGCGCTGCATTACGTCGACGTCACGTCGGGCCGCGTCACCAGCGTCGATAAAGACGATTACGGCGACATCACCGACTACCGCTGGTCGCCCGATTCGAAGTGGCTGACGTACACGAAAGACAACGAGGCGCAGTTCTCGTCGATCTACGTCTACAGCCTCGCCGGCGGCAAGATTCATCGCCTCACCAGCGGCATGACCAACGATTCGAATCCGGTCTTCGATCCGAAAGGCCGCTATCTCTACTTCACCTCGAATCGCGACTTCAATCTCACGTTCAGCGCGTGGGAGTTCAACTACGTCTACACCGATCCGACGCGCGTGTACGTCGGCGTGCTGGCCGAAGACGGCCCGGCGCTGTTCCTGCCGCAGTCGGACGAAGAAAAAGCGGCCGCCCCTGCAGCCGACGCCGCAGCCGGCACCTCGGCCGCGCCGGCTGCCGCGAAACCGGCGGAGAAGAAGTCTTCCGCGGTCGTGGTGAGAATCGATCCCGCCACGTTCGAGAATCGCGTCCGCGCCATTCCCGGCGCACCGGGCGATTACAGCGCGCTCGATGCTACCGAGACAGGTGTGCTCTACATCCGCGCCGGCGGCGGTCTGCGTCACTACAACATCGAAGAACGCAAGGAAGAGACGATCCTCGAGACGCTGCAGGGCTACGAGCTCTCGGCGAACAAGGAAAAAATCCTCGCGAGCCTCGGCCGCAACACGTACGCGATCGTCAACGCCAAACCGGGCCAGAAGCCGGCCGACTCGATGCTCAAGCTCGACAACATGGAGATGCGCATCGATCCGAAAGCGGAATGGCAGCAGCAGTTCACCGATGCCTGGCGCATTCTCCGCGACTGGTTCTATGACCCCGGCATGCACGGCCTCGACTGGAATGCGATCCGCGAACAGTACGGCCAGCTCGTCCCTTACGTCGCGCATCGCGCCGACCTCGATTACATCCTCGGCGAAGTCGCCGGTGAGTTGAACGCCGGCCACGTCTACGTCGGCTCGCCGTCTGACGTGAACGGCACGGAACGCGTCGACAATGGTCTGCTCGGCGCCGAGATCGAGGCGGCCGACGGCTACTTCCGTATCACGAACATTTTCCCCGGCGAGAACTGGCACGAGGCGTTCCGTTCGCCGCTCACCGAGCCGGGCGTCAAGGTGCGCAAAGGCGATTACATCCTCGCCGTCGACGGCGTTTCGACGAAAGGCGTCGACAACTTCTATCGCCTCCTCGAAAACAAAGCCGATCGCGTCGTGACGCTGACCGTCAACTCGACTCCGTCGACTACCGGTTCGCGCACCGAGCGTGTCCGCCCGGTGAAGCGCGAGACGAACCTCCGCTATCTCGAGTGGGTCCAGCAGCGCCGCGATTACGTCACCAAAGCTTCGGGCGGCCGCATCGGCTACATCCATCTGCCGAACACCGCCGCCGAAGGAAATCGGGAGCTCGTGAAGGGATTCTTTCCGCAGGTCGAGAAAGACGCGCTCATCATCGACGACCGTTACAACGGCGGCGGGTTCATTCCGGATCGCATGATCGAGATCCTCGACCGCCCGGTGCTCAATTACTGGGCGCGCCGCAATACGAAGCCGACCGCTACGCCCGCCTCGGCGCACATCGGTCCGAAGGCGATGCTGATCAACGGCTACTCGGCCTCGGGTGGCGACGCGCTGCCGTACTACTTCCGCAAGCGCGGCCTCGGCACGA
>DASVUA010000571.1:0-2637 GCA_036387295.1 Thermoanaerobaculia bacterium
CGCCGACACGACCGTGCTCTTCGGCGAGGAACTGCTCGAAAAGCCGGCGGACGCCGATGACGCGGCGCGCATGCTCTCCACGATCGCCGGACAGACGCACATCGTCTACACCGGCGTGACGCTCGAGCGCGCGGCCGGCAACTATCGCGAGACGCGCGTCGCAGAATCAGAAGTGCGCATGCTTCCGCTCACCGCCGACGAGATCGCGTGGTACGTCCGCACCGGCGAGCCGCTCGACAAAGCGGGTGCGTACGCGGTGCAGGGGATCGGCGCGATGTTCATCGATTCCATTCACGGCAGCTACACGAACGTCGTCGGACTGCCGCTTGCTACCCTGTTTCAGATGTTGCGAAGAGCGGGCATCGACCCGCTCTCGGATCTCCGGAGTAAAGAACCATGACTTCAGCAGCAAAAGTCGGCGTCGTGATGCTCGCCGCGCTCGCCGTGCTCGGCTACTTCATCCTCAGAATCGAAGACATCAACCTGCGCGGCGGCGGCAACATGCGCGAAGTGAAAGTCATCTTCAACAATGCCGCCGGCCTCGAAGATGAAGCGACGGTGCGCATCGGCGGCGTCCGCAAAGGCCACGTCACGAAAATCCAGTCGCTGCCGGACGGCCGCGCGCTGGTGACGATGACCGTGAACGACGACGTCCCGCTGCACTCCGATGCTTCCGCGAAGATCGCGAACCTCGGCCTGCTCGGCGAGCGTTACGTCGAGATCGATCCCGGCTCGGGCCGCGCGCCGATGCTCGCGGGGGCGAGCGTGCAGATCCCCGGCGGCCAGACCGCGTCGATGGACGAGATCACGGAAGAAGTGGCGGCCATCGCGCGCGACGTGCGCGTCATCACCGGCTCGCTGCGCAACGTGCTCGGCGGCCCGCAGGGACAGCAGCGCCTCGAAGAAATCGTCGGCAACGTCAACGCCATCACGGCCGAAGTGCGGCTGCTCATCTCCGCGAACCGTTCGAACGTCGACGCGACGCTCGCGAATACCCGAGCCATCACCGAGCACCTGCGCACCGAGATCCCGCGCCTCGCGGCGACGCTCGATCGCGTGGCGAGCCAGATCGGCGGTACGGTCGGCGAGAACCGCGCCGACGTCCGCGACGTCGTGCAGAACCTGCGCGGCCTCTCGGCCGATCTCCGCGTCACCGCGGACAACCTGAACGAGATCACCGGCCGCGTGCGCTCCGGCGAAGGAACGGTCGGCAAACTGCTGACGAGCAATGAAGCGCACGATCGCCTCACCGGCGCGCTGTCGTCGGTGGAAAGCGGCGTGAAGTCGCTGCAGGAGACGCTCGGACGCGCGACGCGCATCCAGATGGACCTCGGCATCACGGGCGATTACTACGCCGGAATGGGCGAGCAGAAAGTGGGCGGGGTCGCGATCACCGACGGCGCATCGCGCTCCGCGCTGGGACTGCGGCTCGTGCCGAATCCGGAGCGGAACCGCTTCTACAACCTCGAGCTCGCCGACGATCCGCGCGGCCGCAAGCGCGAGAAGCTCAACATCGAAACGCGCACGAATCCGACCACCGGCCAGTCCGAAACGATCATCACCGAGACCACGAAGTACGACCGCGATTTCGTCATCTCCGCGCAGGCCGGCTGGGCGCTCGATGATCTCTCCGTCCGCATCGGACTCTTCGATTCGACGGGCGGCGTCGGCGCCGACTATCAGCTCGGCGAGCGCCTGCGCGTGACGGGCGAAGCGTTCGACTTCGGCGGCAAGAACGACAACAACCCGCACCTGCGCCTTCTCGGCGAATACGTGTTCCGCAAGGAAACGCCGACCACTCCGCAGCTCTTCATCCGCAGCGGCATCGAGAACCCGCTCAACGACACCGCCTTCATCTTCGGCGGCGGCATCCGCTGGCGCGACGAAGATCTGAAGTATCTGATGGGGAGCATTCCGCTCGGCCGCTAGCGCGGCCCGGCTTTGGGCGGTGGGCGTTTGGGGCGTTCTGAGGTCCCCACCCCAAAAGCCCAACGCCCAACGCCACTCAACAACATGTCCTCACCACTCGACGTCATTCTTTTATTCGGCGGCCGTTCCGCCGAGCACGAAGTCTCCATTCTTTCCGCCCGCTCCGTTGCTGCTGCGGCGCCGAAAGAGCGCTTCAGGATCACGCCTGTCTGCATCGCACGCGACGGCCGTTTCGTCACGCCGGAGCGCAGCGCCCGGATCCTTGCGGGCGGCGAACCGAGCATCACCGGAGATGCCGACTTTTCGTTCGAAGTGTGGTCGCGCACCGCGGCCATCGACATCGTCTTTCCGCTGATCCACGGCACCGGCGGCGAGGATGGCTCGCTGCAGGGATACCTGCAGATGCTCGGCCTTCCGTACGTCGGCAGCGGCGTCACGGCATCGGCGGTCGGCATGGACAAGGTCCACATGAAGCAGGCCTTCGCCGCGGCGAAGCTGCCGCTGGTCGATTACGTCTCGCTGTATGAGCGCGAGTGGAAGCACGAGCGCGAGCGGGTGACGCGCGCGGTCGCGAATGCGTTGCGACTCCCCTACTTCGTGAAGCCGGCGAACAGCGGCTCTTCCGTCGGCGTGACGAAGGTGAAGAACGACGCCGACCTCGCAACGGCGATCGAACACGCGCTGCGCTTCGATGAGAAGGTGCTGATC
>DASVUA010000572.1:0-2409 GCA_036387295.1 Thermoanaerobaculia bacterium
CAGACCGTGCCGGGGCTGATGGTCGACGAATGGCCGCTCGCACACCTCGTTGCGCAGCGGTGCGGCATCGACGATCACCGCCGGTTGACTGCTGCGAACATCAGCACGCTCGCCGCGTTCGAGCGATCCCTTTTCCTGCACGACGAACCGGAGTACGGCGCGGCGAATCTGCACTGGATCATCGGCCTCCTCGAAGAGTCGCGCGACGCGGGAGCCGGCGTCCTGCTGACGGGGCAGCTCGGCAACGGCAGTGTGTCGTGGAGCGGCGATCAGCAGCGGCCGCTCCGCTCGCTGCTCGCGGGACAGTGGCGTGATTCGTGGCGTGCGCTTCGAGAATTTCAGCGCAACCGGAAAACATCGCTCGCACGCGCCGCGTGGTGGCAGATCGTGCGGCCGATGAAGGTGCGGGCGAAGGCGTTCGCGTTCCAGCGCGGGTGGTCGAACCTGGCGATGACGCACAACCTGATGGCGCCGCAGTTCGCGCGGCGGACGAACATCAATGCCCGTTTCCGCGCTGCCGGATACGATCCGCTGCACTCGGCTGTTCTCGATGCGCGCGCACAGCAGCTTCGCGTCCTCCTCCCGGAGATCAACCCGGTCGGTGCCGTGTGGCACGAAGCGGGAGCGGGCTACGGTCTCGAGATCGTCGATCCCACCGCGGACGTTCGCCTCCTCGAGTTCGTCCTGGCCATTCCGGACGACCAGTTCGTGCGCGGTGCGAACGATCGCTGGCTGATGCGCCGCGGGATGGAAGGCATTCTGCCGCCGGAGGTGCAGTGGAACGTGCGGCGCGGCCGGCAGGGAGCCGATCTGCCACTGCGCCTTCAGGCCGATGCAGAAGCGCTCGAGCCGGTCGTCGCGCAGCTCGCGGCCTCACCGATCGTCCGCGAGTACCTCGACGTGGCGGCGTTTCAGAGAAGCTGGGCCGCCGTTCGCCGCGGGACGGACGTCGAGGCGTTCGCAGCGGCGCCGGTCTTTACGCGCATCCTGCTGTTCGCGCTTTTCCTCGATCGCACCGACTTTCGCGACGGTGCGGCGCAACTGACTTGACCGATGCGCGCGGCCATGTTCCACTGCGGAGATTCTGTTAGAGCTGGAGCGCTACATGACTGACGAAAAAGAAAAAGCCGCTGCAACGACCAAGGCCGCATGGGAAGCTCCGACCATCCAGGAGATCGACTACGCCCAGACCGAGGCTGCGTACGGCATCCCCGGGAGCGCGGAGTTCGCGATCTACACGAACTAATCTCTTCAGGCAGCGCCGTCGCGTCTGCGACGCGCTGCCGTGAGATCCGCGCCACCGCGCACGATGCCCGATCCCCTTCTCATTCAAGCCGCGGTGTTTCACCACCCTCCTCAACTCGCGCCTGACGGCGACGACTTCGTTCTCACGCATCCTCATACCGGCCTCGGATACCGCCTGAACCGCACGGCAGTCCTGCTGTGGGAGAGCGTGCAGCAGCCGACCACGCCCGCCGCACTGCGCACGCGGCTTCGCGATGAGTTCGACATCGACGACGCGGTCGCGACACAAACGGCGGACGCGTTCGTCCAGCGTCTGTGGGAGCTCGGCTTCGTCGAGCTGCAGCAGGAAGACGGCGGCCTTTCGGCCATGCGCCGCCGCTATCTGCAGCTGCTGAAGAAAGCGCTCGTGAACCTCATCTACCCCGAGCACGAGCTGCGTCTGCGTTACCTCGAAGCGCGCGACCCGCGGGAGGAGCGGCTGGCCACGCAGCGCGCACTGCGCGACCTTCGCTACACCGAGCCCGCGACATTCGAAGAGCTCGTCGCGTGCAAGCGCGACGGACAGAACTTCCGCAAAGCCGTGACGCGCGATGCGCACACGATGGTCGGCCTGCGCCGTCTCGACAACATCGAGTGGTGCGCCGCGCAGATCTTTGCCTCCGGGGTCGATGGCGATTTCCTCGAAGCAGGCGTCTGTCAGGGAGGCGCGTCGATCTTCATGCGCGCCCTCCAGGTCGCATACGGCCAGCAGCATCGGCGGATGTGGGTCGCCGATTCGTTCGAAGGCCTCCCCGCGCCGAGCACGGAAACCGATGCAGGGCTCGACTTCACCGAAGAGCGGATGCCGTGGCTCGCGGCCAGCCTCGACTCGGTACGCGACAACTTCCGCACGTACGACCTGCTGTCGGACGAGGTGCAGTTCGTGCGCGGATGGTTCTCCGACACGCTCGCCGCGGCCGCGGTGGAGAAGATCGCGCTGCTGCGCATCGACGCCGATCTCTATGCCTCGACGCGCGACGTGCTGACCGCGCTCTACGACCGGGTGGCGCCGGGCGGCTTCGTGATCGTCGACGACTACCACGCCTTTCGCGCCTGCCGTACGGCGGTCGACGAATTTCGCGCGGAGCGCGGCATCGTCGATCCATTGCGCCGCGTCGACTGGAC
>DASVUA010000573.1:0-1788 GCA_036387295.1 Thermoanaerobaculia bacterium
CCCCTTCGTAGACGAAGCATTCGAGCGAGCGGAGTCGCCCGTTGTGAATGTGCACCGATGTCTCGGCCGGAGTGGCGGCGCCTTCGAGCTCAACCTGCAGATCGTCGAGATGCATGAGCTTCCGCTCGACCGCGGGGGCGCTGTCCGGAATCTCGAAGCGCGTCACGAAGCCGGTCGCCGTCCGCTCGCGGTCGCGCACCGTCGCGACGCCGTACTGCTCGCGCAGCGACGCGAGGATCGGATCGTCGCCCGCGAGCAGGGCGGTCATGATCTGCCGTTCGAGCTCTTCGATCGTCATGAAAAAAACTTCAGGCGATGCGCTGCAGCAGTTCCACGGCCTGCGGCTTCTTTTCGTAGCGGACGTCGGTCGCGGCGATCTTCTCGAGGTACTTGCGCGCTTCGACCGAATCGTTGCGGCGCAGGTGGCAGCGGGCGATCCAGAACCAGGTGTCGACGACGTATTCGTTTTCGCTGAAGCGGTGCGTCTGCACGGCGCGCTCGAAGGAGCTCACCGCTTCGTCGTAGCGGTCCTGCGAGTACTGGATGCGGCCGAGGTGCGAAAGCGCGTCGAAGAAATCGAACGAGCTCTGGTCGACGTTCGCGGCCACGCGGCGGTAGAACGACTCCGCCTGCTCGAGCTCGCGGCGATCGAAGTAGATCGCCCCGCAGAACAGCAGCGCGTTCCGGAAAAAGTACGAGTTGAAGTACGGCTTGTTTTCGTCGAAGAGGCCGAGCGCTTCCTGGAAGAGATGCAGCGCGTCGTCGAAATCCTGCAGCGCGTACGCGTTCAGCGCTTTGAGCGCGAGCGCCTGCGCCGTGACGTTGTCGTTCGGCGAGTAGCGCATCGACTGGTCGTGCAGGTCTTTCGCTTTCGCGTAATCGGCTTCGTCGTGCGAGAGGTGCCCGAGGATGACGTACGACTTGTACTTGATGTCATTCGCCTCGTCCGACTCCTCGGAGGCGCAGGCGGCGCTGAAGCCCTCGCGCGCCTTCGCGACGTCGCCGGCGTAGAGCGAGGCCACCGCGCGGTAGTACAGCGCTTCGAGCGATGTGAGGACGGCGTTGCGATCGCGCCCCGCGTCGTCGATGAAGCGAGTGACGAGCTGCGCGAGCAGGCGATTCTCGGAGGTCGGATCGACGATGAAGTTCTGGAGATAGACGAGCCGGTTCTCGAGGATGCGCATCATCTCGAGCATCACGGTGACGCGCTGCTGCTGCTCGCTCGCCTCTTTGAACATCGTCGCGAGCTGGCGTTGCAGCGCTTGATAGCGTCCGTCGTACTCGCGGACGGCGCCGTCTCCGAGCTCGCCCGGTTCATTCTGAAGTCTGGTTTCGAGTGCGACGCGCTGGTCGACGAGCTGCCGAAGACGTGTCGCGAGATCTGTGCGGTCAGGCATGGCTTCTAAACGATACACCGCGAAGCAAGGGAGGGACCAGATGCGCTGCGCGCGCCGGGCGTTCGGCGTTTGGCCATTGGGGCGTATTGCCGGCGGTTCGATCGCCCGGCAACGCCGAAGCACCCCGAACGCCTCGTGCCCAACGCCCAAGGCCTCGCGTCACCGCTCCCGCTCCTTCATCGGTTTCCCTTTGATTTCGAGAAGGCGGAATTCGATCTGTTTTTTGTCTTCGTCGATCGACTCGACGCGGATCTTCACATGGTCGCCGAGGCGGAGCTCGCGATTGGTCGACTCCCCGCGCATCGTGTGCTCTTTGTCGTGATAGCGCCAGAAATCGCCGCCGATCGTGGCGACCGGCACCATCCCCTGCACGAAAATCTCGTCGAGCTCG
>DASVUA010000574.1:0-3869 GCA_036387295.1 Thermoanaerobaculia bacterium
CCGAGAATGGAGACGTCCCGATGAACGATCGCCTCGAGCCGATCCTCACGATCCATCCGCGCAGCACTGATCGCACGGGTCTCCCCGTCAATGCGCCAGATTCCGAGTTCGAGAGGCATTTATGGAGGGTAGCGGTGGGTGGAAGGGCGGGTCAATGGCAACTTCGACAACCCGGGGGCCGACCGAATACGGTGGTTCGCCGCCGCGGATTTTCACCGCCCCACCTTTTCGGCGTGCCAGTGTCTTCTCTCATAAGCGTCGCGGTCGGCGCGGTAATCGCGTCGGCCCGGAGGGTACGGAATGGGTTCGAAGAAATCGTCGTCGCAGCAGGGCGGCAAAGCGGATGTGAACGCCAGTATCCTCGAGCTACTGAGGGACGGACCACTTTCAACGAAGCGGATAGCAGCCGCGCTAGGCGTTCAGCACACGACTGTTTACAGTCGCTGCCGAGCCGACGACTCCAGGACGGCGGCCAGCTCGCATCGAAGCTAACACGCGGCGCGCGCGCGGTGTACTGCATCGATGAAAAGAAAGGTGGTCAGCCGCGGCGAATATGAGCGATGCAAAGAGGAAGAGCACGAACTTCGAACGCTCGACGTCGAGGAGCGGATTTGCAGCCTCGCGTAAAGACGACGTGACGCGTGGCTCCGAGGAGTGGCTTTACGAACCGCTCTCACAGCCGGTGCACACGACGAGCAGCCGTCGAAGATTCTCCTCGTCGGCATCCCCGTATCGACGAAAGACCTGCTCGGATTGATCAGCCCAGTTTTCGAGCCCACCCTTCCCGTCGAGCGCCTGAAAGTTTTTTAACCGCATCCGGAAGCTGCCGGGCTTGATGTTGCGGGAACGTGCGACCTCGGTGACCGACACGGCCAGCCGCTCGGCTCCGAAGCGGTAAACATACAGCGCGACGATGTCGTCCGCCTCACTCCAGCGATGTTTCGCCATCTGCCTCGTTCTCCAGTTCGAGAATGTTCTCTTGGCGCCTGCGGACACCGATCTCGTGCGGAGCGTAGAGGCGGAAGGATGGCAGCGTCAACGTTGCCGTAGCCGTTCTTCGCCGTTACCATCGGGGGCATGCACCTCAGGGGCGTGGACATTGGTTTCTCAGAACGCGCTCGTAGCAACGGCGTGGGCGACGTTCGCCAAAGACAAGTTAGTTCGCGCTGCACGTCGAGCGTGAGTCAACGCGACCGGCGCGACGCATCGAGGGGCAATCTAAGCGGTGATCGACGCTTCACCTGCTTCGACGGCACCACCCGCGAAATGAGCGTCATTGGCGCCGCCGGGATGTAGCGCGAGTGAGTAACCGGTACACTAGCGCCTCGGAAATCGCGAGGTGCGACAAGTGGCGGAGAAACCTAGGATCAGCGCGGATGCAGTGGTCGAGGCGATACAGCAACTGTCGGCATTGGACCTGTCCCCGCCCTTAAATTCGGCGCTCGAGACGTTTCTGGCGGCGAAAGCGGTCTCCGCGCGCGGCTTAGCTTTGAAGATCGCGATCGTCGACACCATCACTCACGAGTTGTTCTCTGTTCTTCCGGAGCATCAACTCGGGCGATTGCAGCCATTCCGACTGAAGGAAGGGACGCCGCAGCGGCTCTCGTGGGCGGTCACCGAGGCGTCAGGACGCAAAACCATCTGGAACGTCGCGTCACGGACGGGCCGCGCGCGCGAGCTCTTTGTTGATGGGCACATCAAGAACGGATTGACCGATACGGCCGCGACTGTACTGAGCGGGTGGCTGCGCCAAAACGGCGACAGCCGTCCGGGGCGAGACGCACTCCTCGCGTTTCTGCTCCGAAATCACGAGTTCTCCGTGGACGTCACAACGTCGACGTTAGTCGACGCCGCGCGAGATCAACTCGGGTTGTCTGAGGTGGACCTAGATCTGATCACGCGATCGCTGCCGTTCGCTACAGCGCTCGATCGCGCACCGGCATGGAACCCCGCACTTTTGCCGTCGAATTTCCGCCCCGTCGATGCGACTGTCTCGGGAAGCGCGACGGTCGGCTCAGTACCGATTCGGCCGGAGCGTCTGATCTTTCCGGCACGGCTCAGGCGGATGATCGAGCGAGCGATCGCGTCATCGCATGGCGTGCTGCTCGTCGGCCCGCCCGGCACCGGGAAATCAACTCTGCTGAGGGAGGTGACCGAGGCGATCGCGGCGACGCCAGCCACTTTTGGGTTCAAGTCAAAAGTGGCGGTGCCGGTCTGGGTCACGGCCGAGGAAAGCTGGACGGCGCGAGAACTCGTGGGTGGCGAAACGTTCCGCGATCAAGGGCTGACCTTCCACCCCGGTCACCTTCTCAACGCGATCGCCGCCAATCGTTGGCTGGTGATCGACGAACTCAATCGGGCCGACATGGATAAAATTTTCGGGCCGATTTTCACCTGGCTGTCAGGTGATCAAAGCGACAGCCCGAACGTAACGATCGGGCGGGAGAGCAACAAGCCGAACGCGCGAGCCGTAGAGCTCGGCTGGCGCGACGAGGCGGAGTCGAGCAGCCACTTGGACGAGGACGCACCTCGCGTTCAATACTTAGCAGGCGCAGAGTGGCGGCTACTCGGCACGTACAACGCCGTAGACGCGCAGCGCGTTTTTCGGTTGGGCCAAGCACTCGGCCGACGGTTCGTACGCGTGCCCGTGCCTCCGATTGATCCAGACGAGTTCGAAGTTGCGCTCAATGCGCGAGCTCAGGACCTCGGAGCGAGTGCGAAAGCCGCCATCGTTGGACTGTATGCCGGACATTTCGCGCAACGCGAGACGATGCTCGGTCCGGCGATCTTTCTGCGCATGGCCGACTATGTTGCGGCGCCAGCAACCATCGCCGGCGACGGGGAAGAGTCTTCGGAACAAGCGACGCTTGCCGAAGCGTACCTCGTGAACGTCGGCTCCTGGCTTGCTAGGCTCGAAGGCGACGAGTTGTCAGAATTACGCGGTCGCATCGCTGGTGCCGATAAGCCACTGAGTGGCGAAGAGTGGGACTGGATCGCGTCCATGATCCCGAATCTAGGTTAGAAATGCTTCCACTCCCCGAACGCGGCATTCGTCACATGCTAAGCGCGTGGTCCGGCGAGGGGGAGTTGTATAGGGCGTTAGCGGCTATAAGTCCGGACGTGACCGGAGAGCACGAGTGGTCGCCCGAGGCGATTCGCCGCCGCGCGCGTCGTGTGCTGTTTGAGCGCGCTGAGGATCATATTCTCCGACTGCCACAGTCTGTGGCGACGTGGCTCGACGCGCTTCCTCCGGCGACAGAAACTCGCCGCACGGCTAGCGCCTCGCCACACGGCGGCGTCGATTGGTCTCGTACCATGCGACATGGCTGGCCACCGGACGCGTTTCACAGTCGCGGGCGTGCGCGCGCCGATGAGACGACTACGCTCGCGATCCTCGCGTGGACGGCACAGCGGCTTTTCGAAGTAAGCGAAGACGCGGCTAAGCTCGCGCGCAATGCCGTATTGCGCGTCAAACGTCAACTCGCGGCGCTACAACAGCTCCGGGCGTCCGGCGCGATAGGACACCGGCGCCCTGGCGCCCCGACCGACGCCGAGCTAGCGAGCCTAAGACATGAAGGCTATCCCTGGTCCGTCCTAACAGATGTCGCACGCGCGCTACGGATCCTGACGTCACGGCCGGCGGAGATCGCTTTTGAACTGCTCCGGCCCGACCCGGAGATGGCACCACTGCTGTTCCATCTGGGCGTTTTAGGCACGCTACTTGTCGCAGCTGTCGATGTCGGCGCGCGCGTAACTTCGCTGAGACCTATCGCCAGCGGCCGGTCTGGCCCTGTCGCACGTATTACCGATCCGCTTAGTGGATACTGGGATGTCTGGTTCGAGGCAGGTGGCATTTGGCGCACCAGCGG
>DASVUA010000575.1:0-1905 GCA_036387295.1 Thermoanaerobaculia bacterium
ACTGTTACGAAGCGCTAGGTCGAGCCGAAGGCGTTTTCTGCAGTGCGTGCAAGCGCGTCGTTGCGAGTCGATGCTCCGTCGCGCCGTCCCCTACCCCTACTTCAGCCGCTCCGTGAAGAACTTCGTGATTGCGACCACCGAGCGGACGCGGTTTGGGGTTTTGCGCCAGCCGTGGCCTTCGTCGGGGAAGAGGACGTATTCGACCGGGACGTTGCGGCTCTTGAGCGAGTCGACGACCTGTTCGGCTTCGACGACCGGAACGTTGGTGTCGTTGGCGCCGTGCAGGACGATGAGAGGGGTTTTCACGCGGTCGACTTTGTGGATCGGGGAGAGGGAGCGGAGCATCTCGGCTTCTGTCGCCGGGTCGCCGTACTCTTTCGTCGAGATCGCGGCCATCCACCCTTCCGTGTGTTTGAAGAAGGTCTCGAAGTTGACGACGCCGAAGAGGTTCGCGCCGGCGGCGAAGAGGTCGGGCCATTCGGTGACGCCCGCCATGACCATGTAGCCGCCGTAGGAGCCGCCCATGATGCCGAGGCGCCGAGGGTCGGAGATGTTCTGCGCGATGAGGTAATCGGCGGTCGATTTGATGTCGCGCACCGAGTTGACGCGCAGCGCACCGTTGTCGAGGTTCACGAACTTCTTGCCGAAGCCCGACGAGCCGCGCACGTTCGGCGCAAAGACGGCGATGCCGCTCGCGACGAGCGCCTGATACGTGGGATTGAGCGACGGCCGCTCCTGCCCTTCCGGACCGCCGTGGAAATTGAGCACCGTGGCGTACGGCGCTTTCGCATTCTTCGGCCGATACAGCCAGCCGCTCAGCTCCACGCCGTCATGCGCTTTGTACTGCACGAGCTCGGGGCGGACGAGCTCCGCGAGATCGACACCGGGATGCGCGCTGCGCGTGACCTGCTGACGTGTGTTCGCGCCGACGTCGAGCACCCAGACATTCGCGGGGCTGGTGGCGCCGGAGAAGGTGGCGGCCACGCGTTTGCCGTCGCGCGCGAATTCTGAGACGTTCGCAATATCGGCCTCGGACGGCGAGGCGATCGGCGTCTGACGCTTCGTGGCAAAGTCGAACAGGCGCAGCTCGCTGCGGCCGGCGACGTTCCAGTTCAGCACCGCGTGCGTCCGCGCGTCGTTGACGACGAAGCCTGCGAGCTCCGCGTCGTTGCGCTCCGCGAGCACTTCGAATGCGCCCGCTTTGCCGCCGCTGACGACGATGCGGCCGAACGCTTCACGATCGCGCTCCGGATTGCCGCCGAGGTAGATCACGTCGGGAGTGGCGCCGAAATCGGCCGCGCCAAACGTCGCGGGAGGCGTGTGCGGTGTGAGGTACACCTCGCCGCTGCCGTCGAGCGCGACGCGGTAAAAATCCTCGTCGCCGCGGCTGGCGAGGCGTCCCACGATCGCGTACTTGCCGTCGCGGCTGACTTTCTCGACGTGTCCCACACCGCTGTTCTGCGCGACGAGACGCTTCGCGGTGGTCGCGGCGTCGAGCAGCCAGATGTCCATCGCGTTCGGGGTACGGCGGTTCGATGCGATCACGAGCGATTTCGAGTCGGGCGTCCAGACGCCGAGCTGATTGTTCGTCGTCCCACCCTCGGTCAGCATGCGCAAGTCGCTGCCGTCGGGACGCATCACGTAAATCTGTTCGTTGAGGCCTCCGCCCGGCGCCACCTGCACCGCCAGCCAGTCACCGTTGGGCGACCAGCGGACGTTCGCCACCGGATCGTCGAACGCGGTGATCTGGTCTGGCCAGCCGCCGGTCGCGGCGACCGTCCACACCTGCGGCGAGCCGCTGATCGTGGTGATGAAGAGGATCCGCTTGCCGTCCGGCGAGAACGACGGCGCTCCGGCGGAGACCATCTTCCCGAGCATTCTCACATTGCGGCTGAGATCTTCAGC
>DASVUA010000576.1:0-5785 GCA_036387295.1 Thermoanaerobaculia bacterium
GCGCCCGCCGCTCCACTGTTCTTTCCGCGAGACGCGGCACGTTCGATCCCGTCGGCGACCAACAAAGCGTGGCCACTCGCGTCGCCGCACTCCAGACTGAACACACGTTGAAACGCGAAACGGCGGGCCTGCGGCCCGCCGTTTCTTCACTCGTTGCTGTTTGCAAAAACTAGTAGTCGCCGCACACGGTGTCGAGGAGCATCGCGCAGACCTCGTACGGGTCCATGTTCGCGGCGGGGCGGCGGTCTTCGAAGTAGCCGTAGCCGATTTTCGACGTGGCCATCGGGATGCGGACCGAGGCGCCGCGGTCGCTCGTGCCCCAACGGAACTGGTGGATCGGGGCGGTCTCGTGGAGACCGGTCAGGCGCTCTTCGTTGTGCGCGCCGTAGACCTTCATGTGCTCGTCGTGACGCTTCTCGAGCTTGCGCATCGCCTCTTCGATGAACTTCATGCCGCCTTCTTTGCGCATGTCGACCGTCGAAAAGTTCGTGTGCGCACCCGCGCCGTTCCAGTCGCCTTTCACCGGCTTCGGATAGAGCGTCGCGCTCACACCAAAGTCTTCGCCGATGCGGTACAGGAGCCAGCGTGCAAGCCACAGTTCGTCCGCCACGTCGAGCGGTCCGATCGGTCCGATCTGGAACTCCCACTGCGCCGGCATGACCTCGGCGTTGGTGCCTTCGATGTGGATTCCCGCGCGCATGCAGGCATCCGCGTGCGCTTCGACGATGTCGCGGCCGAAGACTTCATCGCTGCCGACACCGCAGTAGTAGCCGCCCTGCGGCGCGGGGAAACCGTGATCCGGCCATCCCATCGGACGATTGCCTTCGAACAGCGTGTACTCCTGCTCGATGCCGTACCACGCGTCTTTGTCGGCGTACTTTTCGGCGAGCCCGCGCAGGTTCGCGCGCGTGTTGCTCCAGTGCACCGAGCCGTCGGGATTGAAGACTTCGCAGAGGACGAGAAGGTCGCCCTCGCGATGCAGCGGATCGGGGATGACTTTGACCGGACGCAGCAGCAGGTCGCTGAAGTGACCGCTCGCCTGCGCCGTGCTCGACCCGTCGAAGCCCCACTCCGGGAGATCGCCGAGCTTTTTCACCGAGGCGTCGAGAATCTTCGTCTTCGAACGAAGCTTCGCGGTTGGTCTCTGTCCATCGATCCAAATGTATTCAGCTGTGATTGGTGCCACGGGGGTACCTCCTGAAGAAGATTCGCGAAGATAACAGAAATCAGACTGCGTCGGAGATGCTGCCGGAGCTCGTTGTGAGCATCGACTGATCCCAGACCACGACCTGATTTTTGCCGAGCGATTTCGCCTGGTACATCGCGACGTCGGCGCGCCGGAGAAGCTCGCTTTTCTCGATCTCGACCGAGATCGTGCTGTCGCGATTCGGCTGATGACGCGCGACGCCGATCGAGGCGGTGAGAATGCCGCGCAGATGCAGCGGAGGCATGCTGAAGCCCCACTCGCGCTCGAGAAACGTGGTGCTCTCGATCGTCTCGCGAATCTCCTCGCAGACGCGCAGCCCTTCTTCGAGCGACGTCTCGGGGAGGATCATCACGAACTCGTCGCCGCCGTAGCGCGCGACCGTCGCGTCGCCGCGCTGCACGATCCGCTTGAGCAGGAACCCGACTTCGCGCAACACCTGGCTCCCGGCCAGATGGCCGTGGCAGTCGTTGACGAACTTGAAGCGGTCGAGATCCATGAACAACAGGACCGCTTCTTTGCCGCTCTGCCGCGCCTGCGCCAGCGTTTCGCTGAGACGGACGTGAAACCAGCGGTCGTTGTACAACCCCGTCAGATCGTCTTTCTTCGCCAGCTCGTGGGCCCGCTTCGCATCGAGCGCGTTCTGCAGCGTGAAGGACGTGTAGCCGGCGAAGATCTCGAGCAGCGTCATGTCGCGCTTGGTGAAGCTCTTCCCTTCGAGCCGGTTGATGAGCTCCAGCACGCCGCAAACCGTCTTGCCGATGTAGATCGGCACCGCCACGACGGAGTGCGTTTTGTGGCCGATCTGCACGTCGATCGTGCCGTAAAAGTTGGGGTCTTTTTCGACGTCGGCGGAGAGATACGGGGTGCCGGTCTGGTAGACGCGCCCGACGATGCCGTGCTGCGCCGGCAGCCGCCGCCCGATCAGGTCGGCGCTCGAATCGCCGAACGTGGCGATGAAGAACAGCTCGTTCTCTTTGCGCGAGGCGACCTTGCGGAATGGGTCGTCGAGCAGGATCGAGCCCGATTCCGACGGCACGAACTCGTACGCTTTCTGAAGAATCTGGCGCAACACGAGGTCGAGGTCGACTTCGTGTCGGAGCGAGAGACCCGCCTTTTGCCGTTCGAGAAAACGCTCGAGTTGGGGGGGCTCGAGTGAATGAAATTGAATCATCTACCGGGCCGTCGTCCGCCGATTATAGGTCTTCTTCAGCAGCGTTCGCCTCGATCTCGAAGGAGATGAGCGAATATGCGCGCCCGACCGAACGGACGCGCCGCAGGTGGCGCACGAATTCGACGACGTAAAGAACGTAGAAGCGCAGCAGCCCGTGGCGTTCGATCTGCCGGACGTGCGCGAGCTCGTGGCGCAGCAGGCGCGTCATGTACGACTCCGCCACGCCGACACGAAAGTAAATGCGCCTGCCGAGGGTGATGGCCAGCACGTTCTTCATCAGGAACGGCCGGAGCCACCATGGAAAACCGATGCGAACCTTGGCCTCGGCGTTCATATAATCGGCACTTATGCGCAGACCGTACCTTCTACTCGCCACACTTTTCGCCGCAGCCTCCGCGTTCGCCCAGCAGGATTTCAGCACCGTCGAAGTGAAGGCCACGAAGGTCGCGGGCACGGTTCACATGCTCACCGGCGCCGGCGGCAACATCGGCGTCTCCGTCGGCGAAGACGGCATCGTCATCATCGACGACCAGTACGCCCCTCTCGCCCCGAAGATCGAAGCGGCCCTGCGGACCATCACGCAGAAACCGGTGCGCTTCATCATCAACACCCACTACCACGGCGATCACACCGGCGGAAACGAGCACTTCGGCAAGACGGCCCCGATCGTGGCGCACGAGAACGTGCGCAAGCGCCTCGCCGCCGGCAGCCAGCGCCGCGGCAGCACGATTCCCCCCGCGCCGGCCGCCGCGTTGCCGGTCGTGACGTTCAACGACACGCTGAGCATCCACCTCAACGGTGAAGACGTTCGCGCCGTGCACATGCCGCACGGCCACACCGATGGCGATTCGGTGATCTGGTTCACCGGCTCGAACGTCGTGCACATGGGCGACGACTTTTTCAACGGCATGTTCCCGTTCGTCGATCGCGAGAACGGCGGCAGCGTGCGCGGCCTCATCGCCAACATCGAGAAGGTGCTCGCGACGGTTCCCGACGACGCCCGCATCATTCCCGGCCACGGCGCGCTCTCCGACAAGGCCGGCCTGCGCCGCTTCCTCGACATGCTCCGCGGCACGATGAGCGCCGTCGAACGGGGCGTCGCGGCAGGCAAATCACTCGATCAGCTGAAAGCCGACAACGTCCTCGCGCAATGGGAAGAATGGGGCAAAGGCTTCATGAAAACTGAAGGCTGGCTCGAAACGCTGCACGCCGAAGCGACGGCACCGCGCGCACGAGCGCATAAGCATTAGCGCCGGCGTTGCCGGCGCGGCGTTGGGCGCTGGGCGTTTGGGGCGTTGCACGGCGCCGCATGTGACCTGTTGCGTTCGCGGCCATGGTGCGTCGACGCTACACCCCAAATGCCTTACGCCCAAAGCCCGCGGCGCGAACGCGCCGCTCACCTCTTCTTCAACGAAAGCGTCAATTCAAACCGCGCCACCGGCTCGTCGCCGTATTTGGCAGGGACGGTGGCGTTCACGCGCACTTTGCACTCCGCGCGCTCGCCGGTCTCGAATGTGCGGCGCACCACTTCCTGTACAGCCGCGCCGTCTTCGTTGGTAAACACAACGTCGCCGTCGGCTCGTTTCAGAAACTCCGCTTTGAAGTCTTTGAAGACGAACGAAATCTGCAGCTTCTGCTTCTGTGCGAGATGAAAGGCGATCAGCCCGCCCGCGACGTCGGCGCCGATACAGAGCGCACCGAAATACATCGATTTCAGGTGATTGGAGGTGCGCCAGCTCAGCGGCAGTTTCACCACGCAACGGTTTTCGTTCACCACGAGCACAGTCGGCTTGACGAACCACAATAGAAATACGTTCTTCAATGCCCAGAGACGAACCATGGTGGTGGTCATCGTTTCACCTTTGTCATGTCGATTTTGCGGCGCGCGTACGGGATCATGATCCGCTCGTACAACGCATCGGGTAAATAGCGGACGACGCGCATCAGGAGCGACATCGGCCGCGGAAACTCGACCACGCGCGCACCACGCGCAATGCCATTCGCGATCACCACGGCAGCGGCGTCCGCCTGCATGAGAAATGGCATCCGGAAGCGGTTCTTTTCCGTCATCGGCGTGGCCACGAATCCCGGATTGACGATGGTGACGCCGACACCGTATGGCTTCAGCTCGATCCGTGCAGCTTCGAGAAACGCCTGCACCGCCGCCTTGCTCGCCGAATACGGCCCGGCCGTCGGCAGTCCGCGCAATCCCGCCACCGAGGCGACGCCGACGAAGCGTCCGCGCCCCCGCTCCACCATCGACGGAATCACGGCGTCATACAGATACATGAGACCGAGGACGTTGACCCGGATGATCTGCTCGGCATCAGCGATCTTGAACTTTGTCGCATGTCCGGGGATGCTCACGCCCGCATTGGCAATGGCGAGATCGAACGCCCCGCCGAGCTCCGCCTGTGCCTGCGCGACTGCACCACGCACAGCGTCCGCATCGCTCACATCACACGCGATCGCCACCGCTCGCCGCCCGCGCGCCCGCAACTCGCCCGCGAGCGACTCCAGCAACTCCGCCCGCCGCGCCAGCAACGCCAGATCGTACCCACGCGTCGCCAACTCGTGCGCAAGGGCATGTCCGATGCCGGCCGAAGCACCGGTAATGATCGCAAGCTGAGCCACGGCGTGATCTTAACGGAAACGGACGCTTCCGAAGCGACGCGTTTGCCGCTCGTCCGCTGTGGGTGTCGTGCCGCACCAACGCGCGCGACGACACTGACGCTCTCAAATGCGCTTCGTGTTGCAACGCCGTCACGTACGCATGCACTCCGTAGCTGCTACCATGCTCTCGCAGGTCCAAGTCAACTCCGACAATTCAACAAAGTAAGCGGCTCACGGATGTGGGCTCGCCAGAGGTGTCCATGTCTCGCTTCGGGAAGTGCTGCGCTATTGTCATTTTGCTCTTCGCATCGATCGCAGCCGCCGACGAGGCGCTCCCGCCGCTGCAACTCACGATTTCCGATACTACGGTGGCCGTCGGCAATGTCACGCCGGGCGGTGATGTGGTCATATTCGTCGCGAGCGTCGAGAATGCCGGCGGTCACTTTCTGCACCGCGGCGGTGCGAAGGCGTTTCGTGACGACGACCGCGATGGCCTCGTGACGACCGGCGACACGCGTCCGGTTCCGTTCCGTTCGATCTGGGTCGCGATCGACGTCGAAACCGGGCGCAGCGCCGCCGCCACTCCCGCGGGATTCCCCCTTCAGAGCTCCCCCCTCGGGCCTGAATTGCTGGACGAAGGGTCGGAAGGCGTCACAGCGGTTTCTGATCTCAGCCAACGCAACGCCGACATGCTGGTGGTCCGGCCCAAAGATGGCGCATGGCGTCTGCGGGCGCATGAAGGAGGGAACGGCGACGGAGATCAAAGCTCCAACGGGAAGTTGCGCCTCAACGCT
>DASVUA010000577.1:0-2174 GCA_036387295.1 Thermoanaerobaculia bacterium
CCGCATCTTCACGAACGCCACGCTCAGCACGAGCAGGAGCGTGATGCTGTTTGCGGCGACGATCACGGCGTCTTGTTTCAGGAAGCCGTAGATGATCCACAACGCGACGCCGCTGCTGAACATCGCCAGGTAGGTCCACGAGAAATCTTCGGCGCTGCGCGTCTTCCAGGTTTTGAGCACCTGCGGCAGCCACGCGCAGGTCGTGCCGAACGCGGCGACGCTGCCGATGATCGTGGTCCAGAGTTTCATGCGCGGCGGAACAGGAGCAGGTCACGCGCCAGTGTGACGTCCATCGCGTCGATGGTCTTCAAGCGCTCCTGTTCGCTGCGGCGCAACCCGCGGTAGGTCGACGTCAGGACGTCCTCGATCGCGTCGCGATCGAGCCGCGCCACATGCTTCGCGAGCTCGTGCCGTTGCAGCTCGAACTTCGGGGAAAAGAGGGCGATGGTGCGCTCGACGCGGTCGCGCTCGACGCGCTCGCCCTGCACCGCTTCGCGCAGTTCGACGAGATCGTCCGCGCCCGGAATCGCGACGAGCAGCGTGCCGCCCGGCGCGAGCACGCGATGAAATTCATCCACGCTCAAACGCGCGGTGATCGACGTGGCCGCATCGAACGACGCGTCGGCGTACGGCAGAAAGCGATCGGCGTTCGCGACGATCCACTCGCAGTCACGATAGCGCTTCGCCGCGAGCTCGATCGCCGGCACCGAGATGTCGACGCCGCATGCGCGGAGGTCGTACGCGGCGCGGAGCGCGTCGGTGTGATGCCCTTCGCCGCAGCCGGCGTCGAGCAGCGACTGGCCGCGTTGCATCGGCAGCGCCTGCACGATCGCATCGACCAGCGGCGCCGCAAAACCGCGCTCGAGAAAGCGGCGCCGCGCGGCCACCGCTTCCGGCGTATCGCCGGGATTCTTCGAGCGCCGGTCCTGCGGCTGCAGCAGATTCAGGTACCCGCTGCGCGCGAGATCGAACGAGTGATGATTCGCGCAGACGTAGCGGCGTTCGTGACGCGCGAGCGGCGTGCGGCAATCGCGGACAGTGCAGAGCAGTTGCACCGCCGCATCGTTGCACAGTTCGTTCAGCGCGCCGGCTGCGCGGTGGAGATGACGATGTCGCCGGTGTCGATCTGTCCCCGCTTCACGTTCACGAACGTCTTCCCGGTGAGCCGCTTGTAATTCGAAAAGTACGACGGCAATCCTTCGCCCCATTTCGCGTCGCGCTGCAGTTGATAGTGGAGATGGGGGAACATCGAATCGCCCGACGAGCCGAGCTCGCCGATCTTTTCGCCGCGCTTGACGCGCTGCCCCGGCTGCAGTTTCACGCTCCCCTGCCGCAGGTGCGCGAGCAGGCTGAATTCGCCGTGGCCGTGATCGAGGATGGCGTAGTTGCCGAAGATCTGATGCAGGTCTTTCATGACCGCGTCGAACTCGAGCGGCGCCCCTTCGAGCTTCGTCCCATCCGGACGATCGCCTGCCGCGCTGACGACCACGCCGTCCGCCGGCGCGAGCACGGCCTCACCGAAGCCGAACCACTCTTCATTCTTGTCGCCGTTGTTGCGGTACATCCGCCCCTGTTCGTCGACGATGGTCATGTCGTACGCGTAGCGGCCCATGTTTTCGCGGATGCCGAGGGTGGTGGTCATGTCGCCGGTGATGTCGAGGCGGCGGTGATGGCTGAGAAAGTCGTGGCCGTCGTGCACGAACATCCGTCCGCGCAATGGCAGGATGAGCTTCGCCTTCGTTTCGTAAACGCGCGGACGCACGGTGACGGACGCCGTTTCTTTCCCCATCGTGACGTCGTACCGGATGGCGTGGAGGTCGAGGCCCGCTTCGAATTCGGGAAACGGATTGAAGATCACGAGCTTCTTGCCGCCGGCGAGCTCGCGATTGGGCAGCGTGGCGATCGAGTTGCCGTTCGAGGCGAGCCGCTTCTGCAGCACCATCGCGCCGTTCGCGTCGATGACGGTGGCTTCGACCTGGTCGACGGTCAGCGTTTCGCTGCCGCTGTTTTCGAGCAGCAGATCGAAGTTGAGCGCCTGGCCGGTTTTGGTCTGCTCGATGAGCGGGACGGCAGGAAGGCTGGTGATGGTGACGGAGAAAAGCAGTACGGCAGCGAGTTTCATCGACGCAACAACGCTCGATCCACCCGCAAGGTTAACGACGAGCTCGTACCAG
>DASVUA010000578.1:0-2667 GCA_036387295.1 Thermoanaerobaculia bacterium
CATGATGGCGACGCTCGTGAACTCCGCCTCGTTTGCGGCGCGCATGACTTCGCGGATCTTGCCGAAGTTGATCCGCTTGTCTGCTTTCAGCATCACGGCGCGCGAGGGATCTTTCTGATGTTCGGCGCGGAGGTAGGTCACCAGGTTCTTGTCGGGAATCCAGTTCTGGCCGACGAACACCGTGCCGTCGGCCTTGACCGAAACGATGAGATCCGACTGGTCGCCCGGCTTCTTCTCCGCGTGCGGCCCGACCGGCAGCATGACGTCAATCCCCTGCTGCAGCATCGGCGTGACGACCATGAAGATGATGAGCAGCACGAGACAGACGTCGACGAGCGGCGTGACGTTGATGTCGCCTTTGACCTCGGGATTGCCTCCGCCGGCACCGAATGCCATCGGGCGCCTCCCTCAGACACGCGCCTTCGCGCGCGCTTCGTTCTTCATGAAGTAGTCGATGAGCTGCGAGGCCGAGTTCGACATCTCGACGTTGAAGCGCTCGATCTTGTTGAGGAAATAGTTGTACATCCACACTGCCGGAACCGCGACGAAGAGACCGAGCGCGGTGGCGGCGAGCGCTTCCGCGATACCGGCCGAAACCGCGCCGAGGCCGCCGGAGCCGCTGAGCGCCATCCCCTGGAACGCGCCGATGATCCCGATGACCGTTCCGAAGAGGCCGATGAACGGCGCCGTGGTCGAGATCGTGGCGAGATTGCCGAGGCCTTTTTTCATCTCCGCCGCCGTCATCAGCGCTTCGCGGTCGATCGCACGCTTGCCCGAATCGACGATGTCGAAGCCGGGCGGCAGATCCTGCGACGCTTCGTACTGGAACTCGGTGAGCCCCGCGGCCAGCACGCGCGCGAGATGGCTGTGCCGGAACTTCTTGTCTTTCGCGAAGACGATCGCTTCGCTGAGCTTGTGCTCTTTGAGCAGCGGCGTAATGCCGAGCGCGAGTTGCAGCGACTGCTTCTTCGCCTGCTGGAAGCGCCACAAACGCTCGACCGCGATCGTCAGTGACCAGATGGACATGATCAACAACACGATGATCACGCCCTTGCCGACCGGCGTCGCCGCGTTCCACATTCCGACGATGCTGAATTGATGTTGTACGTCGTCCATGCTTCGTTATCTCCTCTTTTGCCCGAGCCGGAAATTCCGTTGCCGGAGGAACGGACTCTGCCGAAGTAGTGCCAACGGAGAGAGAGTGTGTGTGTTGTCGGTTGTCGGTTGGTTGGTCGTCGGTTGGGTGCACTGCCCCGCCTGAATGAAGAAGTGCCGACAACTGAGAACCGACAACTGACAACTGCAAACAACGCTTGCGCCAGCCGCAAACCGTGGTCGCGACCTTGCACCGCGTGGCGGACATGGATCCGCGTGAACAGAAAGAAGCTCAACTGAATCGTCCCGTCCGCGAAGAACAGGCCCGGCGTGCAGGCCCGCCGGTGAGCGTGTACGGCTGCGCCGCACTGGTCGTGCTCGTCGCCGTCTGCGCCGCCCTCGGATTCGGCGGACTCTTCCCCGCCTGGGTGGTGATGGGCGTACTCGTCGTCGGTGCCGGCGTCATCGTCGTCGTGCAGCTCGCGCGTCGCAACCGAGGGCTCCGATGAACCGCGTCGTCGTCATCACCGGCGCATCCAGCGGCATCGGCCGCGCCACCGCGATCGAGCTCGCGTCGCGCGGCGATACCGTGGCTCTCATCGCACGCGACGCGGCTGCATTGAACGACGTCGTGCGCGAATGCGAAGAGGCCGGCGGACGCGCGCTCGCGCTCCCTGCGGACGTCACGCGCGAGCACGACGTCGAGCACGCCGCGCGCCGCGCGCTCGAAGCATTCGGCCACATCGACGTCTGGATCAACAACGCCGCGGTCGCGCTGTTCGCGAAATTCGAAGACGCGCCTCCCGACGCCTACCGCCGCGTGATCGAGACGAACCTCTTCGGCTACATCCACGGCGCACGCGCGGCGATGCGCCACTTCAAGCAGCGAGGCGCCGGCGTGCTCGTGAACGTCGACTCGGTCGTCGCCGGCGCGCCGCAGCCGTACACGAGCGCGTACGTGGCCAGCAAGTACGCCGTCCGCGGCTGGGCGTCATGCCTGCGCATGGAGCTGTCGCTCGAACATCAGCGCGACATCCACGTCTGCTCGGTGCTCCCCGCCGCGATCGATACGCCGCTGTTCCAGCACGCCGCGAACTACACGGGCCGGGCGGTGAAAGCGCTCGATCCCGTCTATGCGCCGGAGAAAGTCGCACGTGCGATCGCGAACGTGATCGACCATCCGCGCGCCGAGGTGGTGGTGGGGAAAGCGGGCAGCGTGATGATGGCGAATTACGCCATGTCGCCGCGCATGTACGAAAAAGTCATGGCGCGCCAGATCGACCGCAATCACCTGCAGGACAAACCCTCTCCGGCGACGGAAGGGAACCTCTTCGCCACGACCGGGCCGAAAGCCGCGCACGGTGGCTGGCAGAAGCGCGGCACCGTCACCGCCGACGTACGCCGCAACCGCTGGGCGATTGCGATGGGGGGCGCGGCGATCCTCGCGGCGATCGCGCTCACCGTCACGCGGAAAGCGGGCGCCGCCGGCCACGAACATCCGCACGGCGGCGATTACGGGAGCGGGAACGCTTCGTAATCGCGCACCACGGACTGGGAGTCGCGGGGAATCGC
>DASVUA010000579.1:0-7776 GCA_036387295.1 Thermoanaerobaculia bacterium
GATCGCGGTCTCGGTGCGGAACAGCGAGCCGTTCAGCCCCGACACCTGCGTCAGGACGGGAAAGAGAATGCGCTCGAAGACCGAAAAGTCGGGCGGCGCCGTGCGGCTGAAGTAGTAGAGCGCATTCGGAACGACCGTCGACCGCGCGCCATTGTCGAGACGAACGGAAACGAGGCCCGGCGCGTGCGGTGGCGCCGTGAACCAGACGGCGCCTTCATCGTCGACGCGCTCGTTCGTCGCTTCGGCGCCGCCGACTTCCACGCGGCAGACGCCGCCCGCGACGCAGAGCGGCTCGGACCCGACCAGCCGCACGGTGAGCGGCGCGAGTTGATGGGAAGGGACGGCAAACGGATGCGCCGCGAACGCCTGCGGCTCGGCATTGCGCACGATGAACGGCAGCGAACGAACCGCGCCGCTCGAGTTCGTTCTCACCTCGAGCACGTACTGGCCGGCTGCCAGCAGCCGCGGCACACGCACCGTCTGCGGCCGCACCAGCGGAGGATCACAGAACGTCGTGTTGTTGAACTGCACCTTGACCGTCGAGCCGATCACCTGGACCGACGCCGGCGCGTCGAAACACGCTTCCACCCACGCGTTCACGTAGACCGGCGTGCGGGTGGTGGGGCCGGCGGGATCGATGCTGACGGGTTGCGCCATCGTGGCGAGCGAAAAAACGAAAACAATGAGTAGCGGGGGCAGCCGCAAAATTCGGTTCATCAAACCTCCTGTCGTTCCTTGATGCGGGGCGATGGGGTATGGGGCTCCTGAAGCACGTTGAGCGTCTATGGGGTTACAGCATATGTCCCGAATCGCCGAAGCGCAACTCCCCCGAAAACAAAAGCGGCGGGCTCTCGCCCGCCGCTTGATGTCAATGCTGAATCAGCATCAATCGTTTTCGATTCGGTAGTTCGGCGCTTCCTTCGTGATCGTCACGTCGTGCGCGTGCGATTCGCGCAGACCGGCGGCCGTGATGCGGACGAACTGCGTCCTGGTGCGCAGCTCTTCGATGTCGCGCGCGCCGGAGAGCCCCATGCCGGAGCGAAGCCCGCCGACCATCTGCGGGACCATCGCGCTGATCGAGCCTTTGTACGGCACCTTTCCTTCGATGCCTTCGGGCACGAGCTTCGTCACTTCGTCGGTCTCTTCCTGGAAGTAACGGTCCTTCGACCCGGCCTGCATCGCGCCGATCGAGCCCATGCCGCGGTACGCCTTGTACGTGCGGCCCTGGTAGAGGATCGTCTCGCCGGGCGCTTCGTCGGTTCCGGCGAAGAGCGAGCCGATCATGACGCAGTGCGCGCCGGCGGCGAGCGCTTTGGTGATGTCGCCGGAGAACTTGATGCCGCCGTCGCTGATGACCGGGATGTTGAAGCGCTCGGCGGCGCGCACGCATTCGATGATCGCCGTGATCTGCGGCACGCCGGCGCCTGCAACGACGCGCGTCGTGCAGATGGAACCGGGGCCGATGCCCACTTTGACCGCGTCGACGCCGAGCTCGCAGAGGTCGATCGCCCCTTCGTACGTGGCGACGTTGCCGGCGATGAGCGGGGTCGAGGGGAAGAGCTTTTTGAACTGGCGCACGGTCTCGAGGACGCCGTTCGAATGCGCGTGCGACGAATCGAGGACGATCACGTCGACTTTCGCGTCGATCAGCGCACGGGCGCGATCGATGCCGTCTTTGCCCGCGCCGATGGCGGCCGCGACGCGCAACCGGCCGAGGGGATCTTTCGCGGCCTGCGGATAACGCCGCGCTTTCTGAATGTCTTTGACGGTGATGAGACCTTTGAGATCGCCGTTCGCGTCGACGACGAGCAGCTTCTCGATGCGGTGCTGGTGGAGAACCTCGCGCGCCTGCTCGAGCGTGGTGCCGACCGGCACGGTGACGAGATCGTCTTTCGTCATCCGCTCGGCAATCGGCAGATCGAAGCGCGTTTCGAAACGAAGATCGCGGTTCGTGAGAATGCCGACCAGCTTGCCGTTCGCGTCGGTGACCGGCACACCGCTGATCTTGTACTTCTCCATCACCTGCAGCGCCTCGGAGATGCTCTGCCACGGGCGCATCGTCACCGGGTCGACGATCATGCCGGCTTCCGAGCGCTTCACCTTGTCGACCTCTTCGGCCTGACGGTCGACCGGCATGTTCTTGTGGATCACGCCGAGGCCGCCGTGCTGCGCCATCGCAATCGCGAGGCGCGCCTCGGTCACGGTGTCCATGGCCGAAGAGATGATCGGAATGTTCAGGCGGATGTCGCGGGTGAGGCGCGTCGAAACATCGACGAAGTTCGGATGCACATCCGAGCGCATCGGCTTGAGCAGCACGTCGTCGAATGTGAGCGCGAGAGGAATCGGATCGGCGAAACGGTCGGACGGCAGCGGTTCCGGTCTCTCGAGCTCCCGGAATTCCACTCTGCCGATGACCGGCATTTCTTTAAGTACACGTTCGTCGCTCATGTCCCCTCCGGCGGATTTGAGTATAGAACGGCAGCCCCTGCACCGGAATTGCACGCGGGAGCGCGGGAGAGATCCGACGTGACGATGCGATTTACAGTCGAGAAACGCCACCTGACGGAAGCGGACGGCCGCCCCGTCACCGTTTCCGACGCCGTCGAATACAACAGCGTCGACGCCGACACCATCGATGACGCGGTCCGCTTCTACATCACCACCGACAACGCGGAACTGATCGGTAACGTCCTCAAGTTCCCCGGCTTCCAGGCCGTCGTCACGGTGCGGAAAGCGACCGGCGTCTACACGCTGCAATTCACACCCGCCAGCCAGCGCCTGCAACTGTGAAGCATTCCGGAGCGCGGCGACTCGCGTCGCCGCACTCCCACATCCACGAACCGTAACCGCTTACACGATCCCGTTTCGCATCACTTCGCAATCCGTGACGCGGAGTTCACGCCGGGCGCATGCAGGGTCCGTATATTCCGCCGCATGCGATTGGCAACGTGTATTGCGATCCTCGGCGAGACGCCGGTTCTCAGGGACAAATTGTGCGGACCGCGCGACAAAACCCGTCATCGCGAACGCGAAACGCCGCGGCATGCCGAGACGCGGCAGCCGGCTCCTCCCCGCGTCGAGCCGGCGCTCACCCGCTCGTGATGATCTCTTTCAGCATCGCGTCCTGCAGGTTGTACACGGCGAAGACGCCGACGCGGTAGCGGTTGAAGAGAAACGAGAACGCGTACACCTTTCCGCTCTGCGCGTGCACGTAGCCCGAAAGCCCGATCACACCCGAGATGTAGCCGGTCTTCGCGTACACCTGCCGCGCGTACGGCGGGCGTTTCAAACGATTGCCGAACTTCGAGTCAGGATCGCCGGTGTACGGCAGCGAGCTCACGAACTCCTCGCGCCACGGGCTTTTCCACATGTAGCGCAGCAGTGAGATGAACGCGTTCGCCGAGGCCCGGTTGTCGCGCGACATCCCCGAACCATCGACGGGATGGAACTCGTTCGCCGGGACGCCGATCTTCGTCGTCAGCCATTCCTTCACTTCCGCGCTCCCGGCCGTCCACGTCCCCTGGTTCCGCTTTTCCGCGCCGATGATCTTGAGGACCTGCTCGGCGTAGTGGTTCTGGCTCTTCTTGTTGACGACGTAGATGAGGATGTTGAGCGGCGTCGAGTGCTTCGTCACCATGCGCCAGTCGGGACGCGGGTCGCGGGCGACGAGCGACACCTTTCCCTGGATGCGAATGCCCGCGCGCTGGAACGTTTCGTTCGTGACCTGCGCAAAATAGTGCACCGGGTTTTCGATCGTGATGAAGACTTCGGTCGGGCCGGTGCGTGCCGGCACGCCGCCGCGGACGATGATCGTGTTCGTGCCGAGCTTTCGCGTGATGTACGGCAGTCCGCCGCCGGTGCGGCAGGTGTTCTCGACGCGCAGATAGCTGGTGGGCGGCTCGAGCTGCACGATGCACGGCTGCCCGGGCGAGCTCGGAAGCACGCGCACTTCGACACACCCTTCCTGCATCGAGAACGCGGAGATCGGCGCTTCGTACCAGGCCACGAGCTGGTCGCGCGGCCAGGTCGGATGCACGTAATCTGTATCGAAATACCCGAATTCGAAAATGAGGTCGCCCGACACCGTCTTGATGCCGGCGCGTTTAAGGTCCGCGGCCCACTGCTGCAACACCGCCGTCGCGGCGCCGTCATGAAAGCGTCCGCCGATGGTCGGGTCGCCGTGACCCACGACTTTGAGGTCGCCATTGAGCGTGCCGCTCGCATCGACGTTGCCGCGCGCATACACGGCCGTCGTGACCTCGAAGCCGGGATCGAGCATGTCGATCGCCGCGGCGGTCGTGAACAGTTTCATGTTCGACGCCGGAGAGACGGCCATGTGCGGATTCCGCTGCGCGACGACGCGCCCCGATTCGAGCTCGACGATCTGAATGCTCGAGTCGGAGCTGCTCGCAACCGAGCCGTTGACGAGCGACGAGAGCCGCTCTTCGAACGTCTGCCCCGCGGGCACTGCCGCAACTGGTGCGGCCGCGGCGGCTCTCGGCCGTGCCGCTTTCGCTTTCGGCTTCGCGGCAGGTGTCGCACGGCGCGTGACGGCCGGCTTCTTTTTCGTGGTGGTCTTCTTCTTTTTGGTTTGAGCCTCGGCCGTCGGGTCGAGAAGCGCGATCAGCAGAACGGCGAGGAGCGCGACCAGGCGCGGGGGTCGGACAGTCATCGCGCCGAGCAGTGCAAAGTTGGTGCTACGAAATCCGCTGCCACTGCTCCGGCAGCCCGAGGCGGATCCGGTCGTGTAACGAGACCGGCAATCTCCGGCGAACACCGTTCCGGATCTCGTCGCGCGAATAGCGCTGCGAAAAGTGCGTCAGCACGATCGTCCGGTTCTCGAACCGCTCCGCGAATTCGGCGATGTCGTCGATGTGGATGTGCCGGTATTTCGCGGCGCGCTCCTGATGCCCGTCCGCGATGAACGAGCACTCGATGATCAGTACCTCGGCCTTGAAGAGCGCGTCGCAGCGCTCGAGCAGTCCGCGATCCGTATCGCCCGTGTAGAACAGCACCGGCGTCTGGTACTCCTCTTCCACCGCCACCCCCTCGCGCCGCAACCGCGCGAGCGTCGCCCCGTCGCTGCCGATGTACTCCTCGCGCAGATGCCGCCGCCGCTCGATGAACTCGTACCCGCGCGCCGCTACGCGATGCGGTGCAGCGTGACCGCGCACGTACAGCGCGCGCCCCACGCGCAACTCCTCCCCCGGCGCCACGCCGACGATGCGCACCTCGTCGAACGTCGCCCCGGTCAGCCGCCGCTGCACGTCGAGCAGCGCTTCGACGTCCGCGGCCGATTCGGAGGGAACATAAATCGTACCGACGTCGAGCCGCTGCAGATGCCGCTGTCCCGCGTAGAACGGAATGCCGGCGGCGTGATCGAGATGCGCGTGCGTGACGAACACGTGCGGCATCGACACGACCGGATCGGGACAGCGTCCGATGTCGAGCGCGATGTTCAGGTCGCGCACGCGAAACCAGGTCTCGTGTCCCGCGCGCGAGCGTCCTTCGATCAGGAAATGCTCGGTCTGGAGGGTGAAGAATTCTTTGTCACTCATCGTCGCGAATCACGTCGTCGCAGCAACGACGTGCAGTAGATCCGCCAGCCGCGTGATGTGCGCGTCGGCCACGATCTCGAGCCCATGCTCGACCGGCGGCGCGACGGCCGTGCCGCGCACCGGCGGATCGAAGTGCACCGCATGCATGCCGCAGCGCTGCGCGCCATGCACGTCGGCGTAAATGTTGTCGCCGACGAACACGAGCTCTTCGTACGCGACGCCGAGCCGGCGGCGCAGCTCTTCGAAAATCGACGGCGTCGGTTTGCACGCGCCATGTTCATTCGAGAACACCATCACATCGATCGAGGGCGCCAGTCCGAGGGCAGCGAGGATGGGGCGAAGCGCATAGCCGGGCGTGCGGCCCGTGTTGCTGACGAGCCCGATCGCGAAGCCGCGCGATTTCAGCTCCGCGAGCACGGCCGGCGCACCTTCGACGACGGCCGGAAGAACGTCGACCGCCGCGTGTGCATACGCATGCTCGAGCTCCGCCAGCACGCTCTCGTCGAGCAGCGCCGGATCGAGCTCCAGCTCCTCGAGAAAGTGCTCGATCTGCCGCCGGCACGGCACGTCGACGTCGCTCGACCAGTACAGATCGTGGCAGCGCCGCCACAGCGCGCGATACGCATGCTCGATCTGCTCGGCGAGCGCGCCATGTCCGCGCGCGCGAAGAATCTCCTCCATGCGCGTGAGCCGCAACCGCTCCTGCTCCCGCGAAAGCTCGGGCGTGTCGGTGATGAGAGTTTCCCAGAGGTCGAAGGCGATGGCTTTGATCATGTGTTTTGGCGTGGGCGTTGGGCGTTGGGCTTAGGGCGTATGGGGTGCGTCGTTGAGCGGAGGGGCTCGAAGGGTTCGCGTTCGAACGTCGCGGTCATTGATTCAGGCGAAACGCCCCAAACGCCCAAAGCCCAACGCCCAACGCCCCCTTCTCAATTCAACTTCACCCGCCCCCCAAACCCCTCTTCGTACCCATGAAAATGCTCGAGTGCGGGCTCGGGATATTTCCAGCAGTAGTAGCCGGCGCCGCTGTCAAAGTCGACGAGCCAGAGTCCCTTCACTTCGACGTCGAGCGCGAGGATCGCGTCGGCCCATTCGGTGACGAGGCGCTGGTAGTCGTCCGGGTCGTCGGAGGCCATTTCTTCGACCGTGGCGACGGCGGCGGTGGTGATGCGCTGAACCTCGGGGAGAACGGCGAGCGCTTCTTCGTAGGTAAAGATTCGTTTCGGCACGGGAGGGCGAATCTATCCCAAGTGGCAACCATTTGCGGCGTTGTGCTAAAACGCGCTCTGCATTCGTGCGACACACACGAGGGAGGAATTCCGATGTCGGTAGAGGATAGGGTCAAATCCATCATCGTCGAGCAGCTTGGCGTCGACGCTGAAGAGGTCACTTCAGAGGCGTCGTTCGTCGAGGACCTCGGCGCTGATTCGCTCGACACCGTCGAGTTGATCATGGCATTCGAGGAAGAGTTCGGCGTCGAGATCTCCGACGACGAAGCGGAGAAGATCCGCAAAGTCCGCGATGCTGTCGATTACATCGAAAAGCGCGCGAAAGCCCAGTAACTCCAGCAACTGAACGTGCGGACAGGCGCAGCGCGCCTGTCCCTCTTTTTATCCGTGGCGGGCAGAAAGCCCGCCCTACGTTTGTAAAGGAGCGCACTCGTTTGACCAAACGACGCGTCGTAGTGACCGGGCTCGGAATCGTCTCGCCTCTCGGCGTGGGCAAGGAGCTCACCTGGCAGGGGCTGATCGAAGGACGTTCCGGGATCGGCCGGATCTCGAAGTTCGACGCCGGCGAGTACCCGGCGCAGATCGCGGGCGAAGTTCCTGACTTCAACCCCGAAGACTTCATCGAGAAAAAACAGGTCAAAAAGTCCGACACGTTCATCCACTACGCCATCGCCGCCGCGCAGATGGCGTACGACGATTCGGGTCTCGACACGTCGAAGGAAGATCCCGATCGCGTCGGCGTGATCATCGGCTCCGGCATCGGCGGGCTGCCGCTCATCGAAGAGATGCACAAGAAGCTCCTCGAGCGCGGCCCCACCCGCATCTCTCCGTTCTTCATCCCCGGACTGATCGTCAATCTCGCCTCGGGGCACATTTCGATCCGCTTCAACGCGCAGGGGCCGAGCTCCGCGCCGGCGACCGCATGCGCCACCGGCGCGCACGCGATCGGCGACGCGGCGAAGATCATCCGGCACGATGAGGCGGACGTGATG
>DASVUA010000580.1:0-4528 GCA_036387295.1 Thermoanaerobaculia bacterium
GTCGGCGGTCGGATTCACCGTCATCTCGTATTGGGAAACACGAGAGGCCATCAAGGCCTACGCCGGTGAGGACATCGAAAAACCGCATCACCTCCCGCGAGACAGGGAGATGCTGCTCGAATTACCCGAGCGCGTGCTGCACTACGACGTGACGTATACCGACCTCGCAGGAGTGCGGCTGCGTGATTGAGCATTCGCGGAATCGCACAATGACGCGCGTCATTCTGCAATGCGTCGTCCTGTTGCTCCTTCCCTTTCGCATTGCAGCACAGACAGCAGAGACAAAAGGAGACGTTCCGCAGCCGCTGACCATCGGCGAGACGTTTCTCATCCGCTCCGCCGTCTTGAATGAAGAGCGCCGGATCAACGTCTATGCGCCGCCTGCATATGCCTCGTCGCCCGGCGTACGCCTGCCGGTGTTGTACATGCCGGATGGAGGTGTGGCGGAGGATTTCGTGCACGTGGCGGGGCTCGTACAGATCCTCACCGGAAACGGCACCATGCGCCCGTTTCTCCTGGTCGGCATCGAGAACACCGAACGGCGTCGCGACCTCACCGGCCCGACAGAAAACGCGGAAGACAAGAAGATCGCCGTACGCGTGGGTGGCTCGGCGAATTTCCGGTCGTTTCTTCGTGACGAATTGATCCCCGCGATCGAGAAACGGTATCGCACGACCAGCGAGCGGGCCATCGTCGGCGAATCGCTGGCCGGATTGTTCATCGTCGAGGCCCTGATCGTCGAGCCCGCCCTGTTCGATACCTACATCGCCTTCGACCCCAGCCTCTGGTGGAATGACGAAAAGCTCTTGAAGCAGGCCGGCAATGCACCCGCCGTGAATGCCACCCCGAAGCGGCTTTACGTCGCCATGAGCAGCGACGGAAGCATGGCCGCCGCACGGCAGCTCACAAAAGCACTCTCCCGGCGCCCCCGAATGCGCGTCTGGTCGCACGCAATGCCCGAAGAAAAACACGCGACCATCTACCACCCCGCCGCCCTCCGCGCATTCCGCCTGCTCTTCCCACCCGAACCGCGCCCCTGACCGGGGCCGGTTCGTGTGCGGTGCGCGAGCGATCAGGCGCGGCGCGCCCGGACTCCCTCGTAAACGGCCAGTGAGATCGACGTCAAAGTGATTGCGGCGAGGAGGCCGCCGGCGATGTCGGAGATCCAGTGTTTCTCTTCCATGAGTCGGGCGGTGGCGGAGATGACGGGGAGCGTTAGGGCGATGGGGAAGACGACGTACGCTGCGGCTAATTCTTCGCGGGAGAGGACGTATGCGGCGGTGAGTGCGACGGCGCTGGTTCCGAAGGCGTGGCCGCTGGGGAAGACCGGGTGGTCCGGCGTGTCGCGTCCCGGCGGGGCGGGCGGCTGATCGAGCAGATCGTCGAAGCGTTTGTTGATCAGGGCCGCGGCGACGGCGGCGCTCACGATCGCTGCTGCGCCGGCCTGGTGTTCGGCCTTCAGCGCCACGTATCCCGCGGCGAGCGTCGCGACCGGTACGTACGTCCACCATTTTCCGATCGGCGCGACCCGCTCCGCCACGTCGCGGACCGGATGGTCTTCGTCGACGGCGATCCGTTCGTGCATCTCGTGGTCGACAGGCGCCGTTTTCCGGCGTGCGACGGCGCGCGCGAGCAGCCAGAAGCCGGCGGCGGAGCCCGCCGCTGCGATGATGAAGAAAGGGGCGCGATTGCGTTCGGTCACACTGCTCGATTAGCCGATTCCGCGCCCGATCCGCGGGTGCGCCGCTCGCCGCAATGGCGCGGCCTTTTCATTGCAACGTCCGCCGTATGACACTTCGAAACGTGCTGTCTCGCTCGGGCAGCGCCTTGCTGTTCGTGCTCGTCGTACCGCTGTACGCGGCCACGAAACCGGTCAGCGCCGCTGCGATCAACGCAACGACTGGACATCCGGTCCTCACCTCCTCGTCGAAACTGAACGCGTCGGTCGTGCGCGCGCAGGTCCTCCTCGACCGCGCCCATTTTTCGCCGGGCGAGATCGACGGCCGTTTCGGCGCGACGATGCGTGGCACCGTCGCGGCGTTCAATCGCGCCAGGAACATCAAAGGCGCCGGATCGCGCGTCACGGCAGAGACCTGGAAGGCGTTGAACGCCGATGCCGCTCCGGCCATCGTTCCGTACACGATCACCGCCGAAGACGTGGCCGGTCCGTTCACGAAAATCCCGGAGCAGATGGGGGAGAAAGCGAAGCTGCCGTCGCTCGGATACGAAAGTGCGGCGGAAGGACTGGGAGAAAAGTTCCACGTCAGCCCCGCCCTGCTCGCGGCGCTCAATCCAGGCAAATCGTTCGATCGAGCAGGTACGGTGATCGACGTCCCGAACGTGGCCCGGCCGCCGCTCGAGAAGACGCCGGGCCTTTACGTACGCGTGAGCAAAAGCGCGGGGGCCCTCGAGGCGGTCGATGCGGACGGCAACATCGTCGCGCGCTATCCCGCGACCACCGGCAGCAGGCACGATCCGCTTCCGCTCGGCGAGTGGAAGATCAACGGCGTCGCTCGCAATCCGACGTACAACTACAACCCCAAACTGTTCTGGGATGCAGAGCCGGGCGACAAGAAAGCGAAGCTCGCGGCAGGGCCGAACAGTCCGGTCGGTTCGGTGTGGATCGATCTGTCGAAGCCGCATTACGGAATCCACGGGACGCCGGTGCCGTCGACGATCGGCAAGACGAGCTCGCACGGCTGCATCCGGCTGACGAACTGGGACGCGCTCGAGTTGGCGGCGCTGGTGAAGTACGGCACCGTGGCGGTGCTCGTCAAATGAGGACGCGGTGAAAAAACTTCTCGCGCTCCTCGTCGTTGCCACCGTCGGCGCGCTGGCGTGGAGCGCGTCGGCGCCCGAAGAGGCGCCCGACCGGCCGGTGCGCAGGGATGTCCCGGCCGCGATGGGAGCGCCGACGCGCGTCGCGGTCGCATCGGCAACGGTCGCCGTTCCGGATCTCCTGGGCGAGCCGCTCGACACGCCGCCGGCCGAAATCGAGCCGGAAACGCCTGTGCCGCCCGCCGTGCTCGCCCCCATCGCGACGGCGACTGCGCCGCCACCGGCCGTCGCGAACGCACCGGCATCGATGCGCGATGCCGATGCGCCGCGCGCGATGATCGTGCCGGTGGCCGGCATGACCCGCAGCCAGATGCGCGACATGTTCGACGAAAAACGGGGCAACCGCCGTCACGAGGCGATCGACATCCTCGCGCCGAAAGGGACGCCGGTGATCGCGACCGACGACGGCGTCGTGAAGAAGCTCTTCACCAGCAAACCGGGCGGCCTGACGGTCTATCAATTCGATCCGGACCAGCGCTTCTGCTACTACTACGCGCACCTCGATCGCTACGCCGAGGGTTTGCGCGAAGGACAGCTGCTGCGTCAGGGCGAAGTTCTCGGATACGTCGGCACGACGGGCAACGCGGGCAATACGCCGCACCTTCACTTCGCATTGATCCGGCTGGACAAAGAGCGGCGCTGGTGGAAGGGCACGTATGTGAATCCGTACCCGTATCTGGCGGGCCGGTAGCGGCGTTCTGGCGAGCGTTGACCTTACGCGTTGGGAGTGCCGGCGGTGTGACCGGCGATGCGGACGATCTCATCGACGAGGTGGAACGGGTCGATCGGTTTCGACAGCCACGCGGTGAAGCCGCTCGCCTCGTCGCGGCGCGCGGGAAACGCGGACAAGGCCACGATCTTCAGCGTGCGCCCTTCTTCGAGCTCCCGCACGGCACGCACGAGCGAGTACCCGTCGGCGTCGGGCATGGCGATGTCGGTAATCACGAGGTCCGGGAGGCGCTCCCGGATCGAGTCGAGTGCGGCATCGACTGATTCGAGTGCGACGACCTCCGCCCCTGCCGCACGCAGCACCGCCGCGATCATCTTCCGCGACTCGTATTCGTCCTCCACGAGCACGATCTGCAGTCCGGTCAGGCGATCACGCACGCCGGATGCTTGAGATGGTGCCGCCGGACCGTCGCCGGAACGAGCGGCGCGGATGGGCAGCGTCAGCGTGAAGGTCGAGCCTTTCCCCCGCCCTTCGCTCTCGGCCGTGATGGTGCCGCCATGCGCCTCGGCGATGTAGCGGACGATCGACAGGCCCAGCCCGAGGCCTCCATGCACGCGCGTCCGCGGCGACTCTGCCTGCCGGAACGCTTCGAAGACGTGCGGCAGAAACGACGCGGAGATCCCCTCGCCGTTGTCCGTCACCGCAATCTCGATCTGAGATGCCGTTCGGCGCGCCTTCACCTGCACAGCACCGTTGCGCTGCGTGAACTTGACGGCGTTGGTCAGCAGATTCCAGATCACCTGCTGGATGCGCGTGGCGTCGGCGACGATCATGCCCAGACCGGCGGCAAATGACGTGGTGAGCGTGATCTCCTTCGCATCGGCGGTGGGACGGACCGCATCGACGGCGTTCGTGATCAAGCGGGAAACCTCGATGGTCTCCGGTGCGAGGCGAAGTTTCCCCGACATGATGCGCGAGACGTCGAGGATGTCCTCGATGAGGCGCGCCTGCAGCGTCGCG
>DASVUA010000581.1:0-7778 GCA_036387295.1 Thermoanaerobaculia bacterium
GGGCTTCAGCCCGCCGATTCATGCTCGGCGGGCTGAAGCCCGCCGCTCCGCCAGTGTCACCGCGATGCGAGCACAGGGCACTCGCCCCATGCCCTACTGCGTCAAATCCCCATACTCCGGATGGCGTTTGATGAAGGCGGCGACGAAGGCGCATTGGGGGACGACGGTCAGTTTCTTTTCGCGGGCGTGATCGAGGGCGTACTTTACGAGCTGGCTCGCGACGCCGCGGCCGGAGAGGGCGTCGGGGACGATGGTGTGGGTGAAGACGATCCGGTTGGGGTCTTCGAGATCGTAGGAGGCGAACGCGGTCTGCCCTTCGACGCTCGTCTCGAACTGCGATTCCTGTTCGTTGTGGCGGATGTCGTACGTCGTCATAACGGGGCGTACGGTGCAACCGTCAGGCCGCTGCGAGGTCATCGCTGTCGGAACGCGCGCAGTGCGGCGTCGAGCATTTCGCGCGGCGTGCCGTCGAACGTCTCCTCGATGCCGAGGTGCTGCAGCGCGCGGGCGAGCGTCTCGCGAATGCGCGCTTCGTCCAGCGCGGGCAGCGGCAACGCGCCGTCGCGTTTGCCGAGCTTGGCGCCGTCGGGATTCACGACCAGGCGAACGTGGCCGTACTCCGGCGTCGGATAGCCGAGGGCGTGCTGCAGCGCGATCTGGCGCGGCGTCGAATACAGCAGATCGGCGCCCCTCACGACCTGCGTCACCCCGTGCTCCGCGTCGTCGACCACCACCGCCAGCTGATACGCGAAGAGGCCGTCCGCGCGGCGCACGACAAAGTCGCCGGTGCGCGCGCCGACGTGCTCTTCGATGTGGCCGCACACCAGATCGTCGAACGCGATCACTTCGTCCGGCGCATGAAAACGAACGGCGCGCGCCGCTTTCCCAGCCGCGATGCCGGTGCGGCAATAGCCGGGATACACCGCCTCTGCCCCCAGCGGCGCGGAAGGAGCGCGTTGCAGATCGGCGCGCGAGCAGGCGCAGTCATAGACGAGCTTCGCCTCGCGCAAACGCGCCAGCGCCTCTTCGTAACGCGCGATGCGGCGCGATTGCCACACCACTTCCCCATCCCATTCGAGGCCGTATCGCTGCAGCGCCGCGAGAATCTCCTCGGCCGATCCGCGCACCACGCGCGGCGTATCGATGTCCTCGATGCGCACGAGCCAGCGACCATTCGCGCGGCGCGCGAACAGCCACGACGCAACCGCGGCGACGAGACTGCCGAGGTGCAACGGGCCGGTCGGAGAGGGAGCAAAACGGCCGATGACAGGCACGGTTCGCGACCATAACATCGCCGCATGAGAGACCGTGTCGGGATCATCGGAACAGGCTTTGCGGAAGGATGAGGGCCGGGCTCGAAAGCCCGGCCCTCCGGAAAATGTCCCGCGCTCTTACGCCATCGCTTTGGCGATGTACTCCGTCATTTCGCGGTCGACGCCCTGCTGCTGCGCGACCTGCGGCTCGCTTTCGTACATCTTCTTCAGCGACGCGGCGATGCCGGGATCGCCGCCGGTGAATTCGTCGATCAGCGCGCGCCACTTTTTCGCGAGCTCCTGCACGCGTGGGTCTTTCGGATCGGTGCCGGCGCGCATGTGCTCGCGGACGCTCTGCATCAGCGTCATCCATTCCTGCGGCACGGCGGCCATCCGCTCTTCGCCGATCGCCTCGCGCCGTTGCGCGAGCGTGTCGAGTTGTTCCTTTGAATAGTATTTTTCGAACATCGTCATCACCTCGATTGCTTTGATGAACTCCTCGGCCGTAGCCGTCGGGTAACGTGTCGCGATCGCTTCGAGCCGCGCGCAGAGATCCTGCTGCGACGCGATCTGCTCCCGCAGACGCTTCAGATGGAGGTCGATGATCGAGCGCGCGTCGAAATCACGGCGGGTCAAGAGGTCGCGGATTTCTTCGAGCGAGAACCCGTTCTGCCGCAGCGAAAGAATCTGCTGCAGACGGACGACCTCCTCTCTTCCGTACAGCCGGTGGCCTGCCGGAGTACGGTGCGAGGGCGAGAGAAGGCCGATCTCGTCGTAGTGGTGCAACGTCCGGATCGAGACACCGGTCCGCTGTGCAAGGTCACCGATTTTCCAAAGCGATTCGGTCATCGGCGAGGAGCGTAAAACCTCACGCAACGTGAGGTGCAAGCGTTTTTTCGGAGTTCAGCGGCTACAGCTCCCAGATGTCTTTCGCGTATTCGGCCACGGTGCGGTCGGCAGAGAACCAGCCGCTTCTGGCGGTGTTCAGAATGGACATGCGCGCCCAGTCGTCCGGCCGCAGCCACGTTGCGGCGGCGCGCTCCTGCGTCTCGATGTACGACGCGTAGTCGGCGCAGTGGTAGTAGCGGTCGTTCGTCATGAGCGTGTCGACGACCGGCTTGAAGATGCCGCCGCTCATGGAGGCGATGCGGTCGATGACTTTCTGCAGCTCCTGGTTGCCGCGCACGAACGAGCCGGGGTCGTACGACGGCTGCAGCGCGGCGATCTGCTCGGTGGTGTTTCCGAAGATGAAGATGTTGTCGTCGCCGACCTGTTCTTTGATCTCGATGTTCGCGCCGTCGAGGGTGCCGATGATGATGCCGCCGTTCAGCACCGCTTTCATGTTGCCGGTGCCCGAGGCCTCGGTTCCGGCGGTCGAGATCTGCTCGGAAAGCTCGGTCGCGGGGAAGAGCACTTCCGCCGCGCTGACACCGTAATTCGGGACGAAGACCACGTTCAGCCGCTGCGCAACGTACGGATTCGCACGCACGAGCTTCGCGGTGTCGTGGATCAGTTTGATGATCAATTTTGCGGCGTGATAGCTCGGCGCCGCCTTGCCGCCGAAGATCACCGTGCGCGGCGCGCAATCGTGGCCGTCACGCAGCCGCTGATACAGCGTGAGCACGTGCAGCACGTTGAGCAGCTGCCGCTTGTACTCGTGCATCCGCTTGATCTGCACGTCGAACAGCGAATCGACTTCCACCGGCGTCCTGCAGCGCCGCAGCCAGCGTTCGAGCGCGAGCTTGCGCGTCCGCTTCACCGTCAGCCAGCGTTTGCGGAACTCGCTGTCATCGGCAAAGCGCTCGAGCTCGCGCAGACGGTCGAGCTCCGCCGGCCAGCGGTCGCCGATCGCCCCGGTGATCAGTTCCGACAGCTCCGGATTGGCCTGCAGCAGCCAGCGGCGCGGCGTGATGCCGTTCGTCTTGTTGTTGAATTTCTTCGGGAAGAGCCGGTTGAACTCGGGAAAGATGTTGGTCCGCAGCAACTCGGTGTGCAGCGCGGCGACGCCGTTCACCGAATGCGAGCCGACGATCGCGAGATTGGCCATCCGCACGTTCTGCGATGCGTCGTCGACGATCGCCATCCGCCGGATCGCCGCTTCGTCTGCCGCCTCGGCGAGCGATTCGCGGAAACGGCGGTCGATCTCTTCAATGATCTGCAGATGCCGCGGCAGCAGGCGCCCGAGGAGCTCTTTCGACCAGGTCTCGAGCGCTTCCGGCAGCACCGTGTGATTCGTGTACGCGAAGACGCGCTCGCATACCCACCACGCCTCGTCCCACGCGACCGCTTCGTCGTCGACGAGCACGCGCATCAGCTCCGGAATTGCGATCGCCGGGTGCGTATCGTTCAGCTGAATCGCGATCTTCTCCGGCAGCAGTTGCCAGTCGCCCGCGTGATGTTTGGAGAAGCGGCGCAGGATGTCCTGAATGGTGGCGGAGGTGAAAAAGTACTGCTGCTTTAGTCGCAGCTCGCGACCGGCGTACTGATCGTCCGGCGGATACAGCACCTTCGAGATGTTCTCGCTGCTGGTTTTGTCCTCCACCGCCGCGACGTACGCGCCGGCATTGAACTTTTCGAGATCGAACTCCTGGCTCGATTTGGCCGCCCACAACCGCAGCGAGTTCACGACGTCGTTTTTGTAGCCGGGCACCGGAACGTCGTACGCCATGGCATAGACGTCGTGCGTGTCGACCCAACGCATGCGCGAGCGCCCGCGATCGTCGGTGTACGACTCGACTCTTCCGTAGAAGCGCACCGGAAAGAGCACCTCGGGATGCGCGACCTCCCACGGATTGCCGTGGCGCAGCCAGTTGTCGGGCGCCTCGGTCTGATTTCCGTCGTGAATCTGCTGACGGAAGATGCCGTACTCGTAACGGATGCCGTAGCCGTAGAACGGCAGCCCGAGCGTCGACGCCGAATCGAGAAAGCAGGCCGCGAGACGACCGAGGCCGCCGTTGCCGAGACCGGCGTCATTCTCCTGCTCGCCGAGATTCTCGAGGTCGTACCCAATCCGCTTCATCGCCTCTTCGTACTGCGGCTCCGCGCCGAGATTCAGGATGTTGTTCGACAACATCCGTCCCAGGAGAAACTCCAGCGAGAGGTAGTAGACGCGCTTCACATCCTGCCGGTAAAAGCGGTCCTGCGTGGCGAACCAGCGATCCATCAGCCGGTCGCGCACCGCGTACGCGAGCGCCTGAAAGAGGTTGTCATCGCTGGCGGTGAACTCGTCGCGCGCAATCGAGTACATCATCCGGTGCGCGAACGCGTCGACGATCGATTCTGTATCGAGGCCACCTGGTTTCGGTTTTGGGATCATGTGTTCCTGATCTCGTATACCAGCAGTCGGTGCCCGCCGGTCTCGAATGTTTCATCGGTGAGCCGCTGGCCGATCTTTTCGGCGACGCGGATCGAGGCGACGTTCAGCGGATCGATGATGCTGATGACACGTGTTCGCTTCATCTCGCCGAACGCGTAGTCGAGACACGCCCGCGCCGCCTCGGGTGCGTAGCCTTTGCCCCAGAATTCTTTCCCGATCGTCCAGCCGAGCTCGAAGTCGGGCCACGTCTCCGGCTGGTAAAACCCGACCCGGCCCGCGAGGCGATCGGTCTCGCGCTCGAACACGCCCCACATCCCGAACCCACGCAGCTGCCAGTGCCCGAGGATCATCGCCAGATGACGCCACGCATCGAGACGATCAAAGTGCGTGCGGGCGGTGAAGCGGGTGACGTCGGGATCCATGTGAATCGCGGCGTACTGCTCGTAATCGGACTCGCGCAGCATCCGGATGTGCAGTCGTTCGGTCGTCAGAGTCGGTCCGTGCATTCAGTTGCTCTTTTCTGAACGCTGATTCTACGCGGCTGTGTGCGCCGTTCCGCGCGTCACCATTGCTGCGACGCGAACCAGCCACACATAGAATCGCGCGTCTATGCACGTTCGGGTCATTCTGGTCGAGCCGCTCGAGGCGGGGAATGTTGGGGCGGCGGCGCGGGCGATGAAGAACTTCGGGTTCACCGACCTCTGGATTGTCGGTGGAAAAACCGAGCGGACCGACAACGTGTCGGCGTGGTGGGCGGTCGGCGCAATCGACGTCGTGGAGCAGGCGACGCGTGTCGATACGCTCGCGGAAGCGCTGGCCGATTGTCATCTCACCGTCGCCACGACCGCGGTGCGCGGGCGTCAGGTGTACGAGCAGCTCATGCCCGCCGATGTTGCGCGCATCGCACGGGAACAGCTCGGCGATGAGCATCGGCTGGCCGTCGTGTTCGGGCGGGAAAAATCAGGGCTGACGGGCGAAGAGGTCATGCTCTGCCAGCGCACCGCGACGATCCCGACGTGGCCCGAGTTTCCGACGATGAATCTCGCGCAATCGGTCGCGATCTTCTGCTACGAGCTGGGCAAAGATGCGCGCTCCGCGCTGCCGGAACGCGAGCCGGCACCGCATCACCTCACGCAGCGGCTGAACACGCACGTCCGTGCGCTGCTCGAAGAAATCGGCTATTTCGGCGACAAGAATCCCGACCGGATCTGCGCCGAGCTGCAGGCGCTCACCGGCCGGGCCATGCTCACGATGCGGGAGGCGTCGCTGCTTCTTGCGCTCGTGCGGCGGCTCGAGAAGACAAGACGAACCACAGAATGAGCGCGCCGAACGCGATCGCTCCCGCGGCCATCTCGAAACTCCCCGCCCACGCACTTCCGAATCCTTCCGGCGCGCGGCCGAGATACACCGCGACGGCCGCGATCACGAGGCCGACCAGACCTTCTCCGCCGACCAGCCCCGAGCCGAGCAGAATGCCCTGATCGGCGCGCTCTTTCGCCTGCGGGCCGCGATCGGTGAACCAGCGCACGATGCCGCCGAGAAAGATCGGCACCATCGCCGCGACCGGCAGGTAGACACCGACCGCGAACGCCAGCGTCGGCAGCCGCAGCAGCGCGGCGACGAGCGTGATCGCGGCACCGATCCCAACCAGCATCCAGGGCAACGTCTGATCGAGCACACCTTCGATCACGAGCTTCATCAGCGTTGCCTGCGGCGCAGGAATCTCTTCTGTCCCGAACCCATACGCGCGTCCGAGCAGCAGCACGGCGAGACAGACGAAGGCGGCCGAGGTGAGCACGCCGAGCAACTGTCCGATCTGTTGATAGCGCGGCGTTGCGCCGAGCAGGTAACCGGTCTTCAGATCCTGCGAAGTGTCGCCGGCGATCGACGCGGAGATCGCGACGACCGTACCGACGGCGAGCGCTCCTGCTTTGCCGGCGAGATCGGTCCATCCCATCGCCAGAAAGACCGCCGCGGTGCCGAGCAACGCCGCAATGGTCATGCCGCTGGTGGGATTCGACGTCACGCCGACAAGACCGACGATGCGCGACGATACGGTCGCGAAAAAGAACGCGAAGATGGCGACGAGAATCGCCGCGACGAGGCGATGCATGAAGTCGGGCAGCACACCGAACGCCTGCGGAACCGTCGCCAGCAGACCGACGACGCAAATCGCGCCGACGACGGTCGTCGAAAATCGCAGATCGAGCGACGTACGCGGAACGAACGCATGCTCGCTCGCCCGCTTGCGCATCTGCGCGGTGCCGACGCGGAAGCTCTCGAGCATCGTCGGAATGCTGCGGATGAGCGTGATGATGCCGGCCGTCGCCACCGCGCCGGCGCCGATGTAGCGCACGTAACGCGACCACAATTGTCCGGCGCTCATCTGGTCGATCGTTAGTTTCAGTTCAGGAAAGTACGGCGTGGTCTGCCCCGCGCCCCAGGTGGCGATGATCGGGATGATGACGAGCGAGGAGAGCAATCCGCCGCTCACCATCACCGCGCCGACACGCGGCCCGAGGATGTAGCCGACGCCGAACAGCGCCGCGGACACTTCGGTCGCCAGCTCGCCTTTGCGCAGAAACGGTACGCGCATGCTGAGCTCGTCCGGCAACAGGCGGAATCCGCCGACGATCCCTTTGAACAAGGCGCCGACCGCGAGTCCTTCGAACACGCCGCGCGCGCGGCCGCCGCCCTGACTGGCGATGAGCACTTCCGCGCACGCGGTCCCCTCGGGATACGGCAGCGTGGCGTGCTCTTTCTCGATCAGGTATTTGCGCAGCGGGATCATGAACAGCGTGCCGAGCACGCCTCCCGCGAGCGCGAGCAACGTCATCTGCAGCAGCGTCGGTTGGATCCCCCACAGGAAGAGAGCAGGAAGCGTGAAGATCACGCCGCTCGCGACCGAGCTCGAAGCCGAGCCGATTGTCTGCGACATGTTCGCCTCGAGAATGTTGCCGCGCACCAGCTTGTACACCGCAACCGTCATCACCGCGATCGGAATGGACGTCGAGATCGTCAGCCCCGCCCGCAGCCCCAGATACGCATTCGCAGCCCCGAAGATGATCCCCAGCAGAATCCCCGGAACGAGCCCCCGCCACGTGAACTCCTCCATCCGCGTATCCGATGCGACATAAGGCTTGTGCATGGCCAGATCGTACGTCACGTGCGATGTGTTTGGTTTAGTGGAGCGGCGGGCTCTCAGCCCG
>DASVUA010000582.1:0-7448 GCA_036387295.1 Thermoanaerobaculia bacterium
CCGTACAGTTCTTTGTAGAGATGCGGCTGCAGGATCGTGTCGAGCACGCCGAGCTTCGTCGTTTCCTTCGACTTGAACGACTCCGGATCATCGAGCACTTCGCCGTCGCGATTGCCGAGGATGTTCGTCGAAAACCAGCCGCGCACGCCGAGCATGCGCGCCTTCAGCATCGGCGCGAGCACGGTCTTCATCAGCGTCTGGCCGGTCTTGAAATCCTTTCCGGCAATCGGCACACCTTCACGCCGCGCGAGCTCCCACGCCGCAGGAAAATCGACGGCCAGATTCGGCGCGCCATTGGCGAACGGCACCTGTTCTTTGATGCACGCCCACGCGTACATCTGTGCATTCGAGATCGCCGGATCGTTGTTCTCGAGCGCCGCCTCGAACGTTTCGGGTGTGTGGTGCACGCCGTTCGCCGAGACCCATACTTCCGTGCTGCCGCACCACACCGCAACGGCGCGCGTGCAGCCGTTGTCGCACTTGAACGTGCGGATGTCTTCGCGCAGCTGCGCGACCATCTCGGCCTTGTTCGCGCCCTGCTTCACATGCGTGCCGTGCAGCTTGCGGACGTACTCGGGATAAAAAACGCCCGGCATCGGCTTGATCGCTTCCAGCTCGTCTTTGATCGGGTCGAGATGCTTCTGCGTCAGCACATCGGCGTGTACGGCCGATTCGTATGCGTTGTCGGGGAAGATGTCCCACGCGCCGAATACGATGTCGTCGAGTTTCGCGAGCGGCAGGAAGTCGCGAATGGCAGGGGAGTTTCCCTCGGTGCGTTTGCCGAGGCGGATCGTGCCCATCTGCGTGAGCGAGCCGATCGGAGTGCCGAGACCTTTGCGCGCGAGCAGCACGCCGGCGATCATCGTCGTTGCGACGGCACCCAGTCCCGGCAGGAGAATGCCGAGTTTCCCGTCGGCTGGTAAAACGGTTTGTGGTTGCTTCACAGAATGGCTGAGGCGCAGCAAGACACGGGCCACCGTTTTGCATCGCACGCAACGCCGATGATCGAAGAGCTAGCCGTCGTCTCGCCGTCGCCGCAACTCGCGTCGACCATCGGCGCCGAGTTCCCGTCGGTGTACGTCCGCTTCGACATCGGCGGGACGACGCACCTCCGCGCGAGCGACTGGGAGCGGGACGATTTCGACACGTGGGCCTTCGACGTCGCCATCGACGACCTCGCGCGCGACTCCTTTACGTTGCGCATTGCGGACGACGCGGCGCGCGCCACGTTTCCGCTCGAAGTCCTCAATCGCTGTCAGCGCCACATCGACCGCCGCAACCGCCATTCGCAGGGGCAGCTCTTCACACGCGTACTGCGGAAGCACCGCGCGCTGCACGACCTCGAAAAGCCGCTCGTGCGCGCCGATTACAACCACGCGCTCGACGTCCGCCAATGGCTGTTGCGCCTCGAGGCCGATGCCTCGCTGGACCTGCAACTGGCCGCACTGTTTCACGATGTGGAACGGCTCGTCTCGGAAGCCGACGAGCGTGTGGAGCACCTCGCCGCCGACTACCAGGGCTTCAAAGACGAGCATGCGCGGCGCGGCGCCGACATGACGAAGAGCGTGCTCGCGGAAGCAGGCGTTAGCGAGCGCGTTGCGGGCCGCGTGGCGGAATTGATCGCGCGCCACGAGCGGCGGTCGGACGATCCGGAGCTCGCGCTGCTCAATGACGCCGACGCGCTGTCGTTCTTCTCCCTCAACTCGCACGGATACGCGAGCTACTTTGGCCCGGAGCAGACGAAAAAGAAGGTGGCATACACGTGGAATCGGATGAGCGCGCACGCCCGGACGCGACTCGCCACCGTCCGCTTGCGCAGCGACGTACGACAAATGATCGATGAATTGGCAACAGGCACTGAGTCTTAGTCCGAACGGCGTGTTGCCCGCCCGCACACGCGGCCGCGGTACAACACCCCAAACGCCTAAAGCCCAAAGCCCAACGCCCAAAGCCACGAAGAACGAACTGAGGAGTCTATGGACCTTTCGACACAGGAAATCGAGCAGCGCGTCCGGTCCCTGGGGCAGTGGTTTCACAATCTCGATTTGCGCGGCGTGAAAACGGCGCCCGATCATTTTCTCGGCGATTACCCGAACGTCAAATGGCAGCGGTTCATGCACGCGGTGCCGGAGGACCTGACCGGCAAGTCGGTGCTCGACATCGGCTGCAATGCCGGTTTTTATTCGATCGAGATGAAAAAGCGCGGCGCGGCACGCGTGGTGGGCGTCGATTCCGATGACGTCTATCTCAATCAGGCCCGCTTCGCGGCGGAGGTGTCGGGATTCAACGACATCGAATTCCGCAATATGTCGGTCTATGACGTCGGCCAGCTGGGGGAGAAATTCGATCTCGTCATTTTCATGGGCGTGCTGTATCACCTCCGCCATCCGCTCCTCGCGCTCGATACGCTGTACGACACCGTCGTTGGCGACATGCTGCTGTTCCAGAGCATGCAGCGCGGCAGTAAAGACGTCGCGCCGGTCGAGGAAAATCATCAGTTCTGGGACGAAGCGGTCTTCGAGCAGGACGGCTATCCGCTCATGTACTTCGTCGAGCGGCGTTATGCGAACGACCCGACGAACTGGTGGATCCCGAACCGCGCCTGCGTCGAGGGAATGCTGCGCAGCGCCGGCTTCGTCATCGAAGCGCACCCGGAAGACGAGGTGTATCTCTGCCGCCGCGGCGAAAAGCCGACGTTCGGGGACGCGTAATGGCCATTGAAGCTGTAATGCTGTGGAATGAGCCCAACAACATGTCCCACTGGGACTTCGAGATCGATCCGGAGTGGAAGATCTTTTCCGAAATGACGTCGCTGGCGGGCCAGGCGGTCAAGAGCATCAATGCCTCTCTTCCGCGCGTCCTCGGCGGGATCTCACCGATCGATCCCATGTTCATCGACCGGATGCAGAAGCAGGGAGTGCTCGACAACGTCGACGTCGTGGCCGTGCATGGATTTCCCCTCGACTGGAATCACTGGCAGATTCACGAATGGCCTGCAAAGCTGGACGAAATCCGTGCGGTCACGAACCTGCCGATCTGGGTCAGTGAAGTGGGCGTCTCGACGTTCGGTGCGGAAGAAGTGCAGCTCTTCGGACTGCGCCGCACCATGGAGCTGATTCTTTCGTCCGTGCCGCGCGTGCACTGGTATTCACTGTACGACCTGCCGAAAGCCTGGCCCGCCACCACACGCCACCGCGAGGCGGAGGGGTCGTCGTATTACAGGCATTTCTACATGGGCGTATTGAAGGAAGACGGGACCCCGAAACTCGCCTGCGACGCGTTGACCGAATTCACCCCCGAGCTGGGAATCTGCCAGTGGTTTCATTATGAAGACCACCGCCTCGACGACGCCGTGGCGATGCTCAAGAAGCTCGGTGTCAAGAAGCTGCGCACCGGGTTGAGCTGGGCCGATCATCATCGTCCCAATTCGCTGGAGTGGTTCGACCGGCAGATGAAGGCGCTCGAGCCGTTCGACGTGACGATCACGTACTGCTTCACGCCGGGCTCGCGCGGCGTGCGCGATCACTACACGTCGCCGCCGCAGGTCGTCGACGAATTCGCCGACTTTTGCGCCGAAATGACCAAACGCTACGCGTGACATTCAGTCTGGAGTGCGGCGACTGGCGTCGCCGCACTCCACATCAATTGACGTCGATCACCACGCGGCCGCGGATGTTGCCGGCCAGGATCTCTTCCGACAGTTCGAAGATCTTCGACAGCGGCTCGGTCCGCGAAAGCGATGCGAGTTTCTCGAAATCGACGTCGCGTGCGAGGCGCGACCACGCTTCGAGGCGTTGTGCGCGAGGCGTGCGGATCGAGCTCACGCCGAGGAGGGAGACGTTGCGGAGGATGAGCGGCCAGACCGTCGTCGCGAGCTCGTTGCCTCCCGCCATGCCGCAGCAGGCCACTGCGCCGCCGTACGCGGTTTGCGCGTAGACGTTGGCGAGCGTCGTGCCGCCGACCGTATCGATGCCGCCTGCCCAGCGCTCCTTCTGCATCGGCGCGCCGGCGTTCGCGAGCTCCTCGCGCGGCACGATGCTCGTTGCGCCGAGACCGCGCAGGTAGCTGGCCAGCTCGGGACGTCCGGTCGACGCGGCCACGCGGTATCCGAGCTTCGCCAGCAACAACACCGCGATCGAGCCGACGCCGCCCGCCGCACCGGTCACGATCACTTCGCGGCTGTCGGGGCGCACGTCATTGCGCTCGAGCGCCAGCACGCAGAGCATGGCCGTGAAGCCGGCGGTGCCGATCTGCATCGACTGCTCGAGCGACATGCCGGGAGGGAGCGGCACGAGCGCGTCCTCCTGAATGCGTGCGCGCTGCGTGTAGCCGCCCCATTCGCTTTCCCCCAACCCCTGCCCGACCGCCACCAGCTGCTCGCCTGATTCGCTCGTTCCGGCCACGTCGATGCCGAGGACCATCGGAAAGCGCCGGACGATCTTCCCGCGGCGCGTCACCGCGAGCGCATCCTTGTAATTGAGCGACGAGTAGGCGACGTCGAGCGTCACGCCTTCGCCGGGAAGCTCGTCGAGCTGTTCGAGTGCGACGCCGTTTTCACGTGCGACGAGGGCGTTGAAGGTCATGCGCGGCTTTTATACTCGCGCGCGATGCGGGTCAATACGAACCGGTGGAACCGCCTCCGCTACACACTTTACGCGCCGTTCTACGACGTCATCGTCCGTCGCCTCGCACGCGGACGGCGCCGCGCGGTCGAGCTGTTGAACGTGCGCGACGGCGAGCGCGTGCTGATCGTCGGCTGCGGCACCGGTCTCGATCTCGAACTGCTTCCGCGGACCGCGCAGATCACGGCCGTCGATCTCACGCCGGCCATGGTCGAGAAGACGCGGGCCCGCGCCGCATCCCTCGGCATGCGGGTCGACGCGCGCGTGATGGACGCCGCCGCGCTGGAGCTCGATGCCGCGAGCTTCGATTGCGTGCTGCTGCATCTGATTCTCGCCGTCGTTCCCGATCCGCAGGCGACGGCGCGAGAGTGTGCGCGTGTGCTTCGAAACGGCGGCCGCGTGTCGATCTTCGACAAGTTCCTGCCCGACGATCGCACGCCCTCGCTGCCGCGCCGGATGGTCAACATGCTGACGAACGTCTTCGCCACCGAGATCAACCGCCGCCTCGGCGAGATCGTGGCCGGAACGCCGCTGCAGATCGAGACGAGCGAGCCGTCGGTCTTCGGCGGAGTGTTCCGCGTAATCGTCGCAACGCGAACATAAAACCGGTGGAGCGGCGGGCTCTTAGCCCGCCGACGGCTAGACAGAGTTCGGCGGGCTGAGAGCCCGCCGCTCCACCTTTTTCGCTGAGTTACTGGCGGCGCAGCTCGGTGCCGGAGAGGATGCCGTCGCGGTTGCGATCCTGATTGCGGAACGAGGTGTCGTTGCCGCGCCATTCGGTGCGGGAGACGACGCCGTCGCCGTTCTTATCGAGGCCGTTGTAGCGGCCCGGCGCATTCGTCGTGGAACCGCTGTTGCGGCGGTCGGCGTTCGAGAGCACGCCGTCGTCGTTGCGGTCGAGGCGGTCGAACGTCGCGAGATCGCCTCGCCATTCGGCGCGTGAGATCTGGCCGTCACGATTGCGGTCGAGATCGCGATACTGGTCGGCCAGGCGGCGAGCGTCATCGGATCCGAGGTACGCCTGCGCTTCGGTGCGGGAAACGGTGCCGTTGCGGTTGGAATCGAGGCGATCGAAGAGAGTCCGGTCGCCCGGGAACTCGTTGCGCGAGATGACGCCGTCGCCGTTCGAATCGAAGTGCTGAAAGCCCTCGTTGAACTGAGCCGACTGCGCGACGTTCTGTTTCTGCTTCTTCTGTTTTGCCTTTGGGTGGTCTTTCGCGAGTGCTGCCGGGGCGGTCGCGACGAACAGCGTCAGCGCGGCAGACGTGATCGATTTCTTCAGGTTCATGTGTGTCCTCCGCCCTCGTTCATTGCGGCAGAGGTGCCACGATCGATGTACGGCAAACACACGACTTACACGGCTGAATGCGCTTCCGGCCGTCCGTTCGCGAGGGCACCACTGTCGGGAAATCGCTAATAACTCTTGCTGAGGACGCCGCTTTCGCGTACCTTTTACGCCGGCCTGACGTGTCAGGCACGGTCCGCCCCCACAATTGATACGTCCATCACCATCGGGTCCAACCGACAGGGAGAATCACGTGAACAAATACTCGACCGCCGCGCATGCGGTCCGGCTATCGTCGTTGCTGCTGTTCCTCATTGCCGCGCTTGCTCTCGCGCCTGCCGCGGAAGCGGCGGCGCCGCCGTACTGGAGTGGGGGAAGCGGCCCGGCGGTGAAATACACGCCGGCACCCTGGCCGACGAGCGCGCAGTGGGTCGCGTACACGAACAGCAACAGCACGATCAACGACCAGCGGACGCAGGACCCGTCCAACGGCGGTACGAGCCCTCAGGCGTACGTCAACGTCGCCTCCGGATGCGCCGACCAGTCGCTCCCATCCATCTATTACTTCTATGACCCCGTCCGGAAGGTGATCTTCTACCGGTGGCGCGTCGAGAACGGCCCGAACAACTACGGCACCGGCCCGAGCCCCGGCGCGTTCGGCAACACCAATCCGTGGAACTCCGCGCAGTGGACCGTCATGTTCGACACCAACGGCGACGGCTTCCGCGACTTCGCGGCGCACCTCAACGGCTCGACCGGCGATCCCTCCAAACCGATCGACGTTCTGAACTCGATCTGGAGCCCGAGTCTCTCGAATACGCTCGATTACGAGAACGACCCGAACGTTCACCTCCTCGACTCGCAGTACACCGCCTACATCGCCCCGAACAACCAGATCCTGCAGTTCAACGGCAGCGGCGTCCCGTCGACCGTGCAGTGGCCGAACGGCTCGTCCGAAACCACGTGGGACTACGGCCCGACGCGCGCGATCGACATCTCCACCAGCAGCTGCCGCGAGTACTTTGTCGATTACCAGATTCCGCTGGCGATGCTCGACGCGACCGCGGTCGGCGGCCCGAAGCTCACTGGCGACACGCCGTTCTCGTTCATGTTCTCGACGGCGAACAGCCTCAACAACCCGTTCCAGAAAGACATCGTGCTCAACGGCGCGTACGTCTGCCCGCCGACGGCGCCGGCGCCGTTCGGCGATCCGATGACGCTCAACAGCGGCATCATCGAGCAGGCCATCGCCACGTCGATCACCTCCGGCTCCGGCTCGTGCAGCGCGGTGCCGCTCAAAGCGCAGATCCTCGACTCGATTCAGGTCACGAACTGCAAGACCATCTCGACGCTCGTCGACGCGCAATTCAAGTACTACTACGACGCGAACGGCAACGGCGAAGCGGATGACGGCGGAGTGTGGGGCGACATCGACCCGACCAACATGACCGGCACCACGGTCACCGCGAGCTGGGACACGTCGTCGCTCATCCGCGGCCAGTACCTCGTTGCGCTCGAGATGGAAGACGGGTTCGGCCACA
>DASVUA010000583.1:0-2633 GCA_036387295.1 Thermoanaerobaculia bacterium
TCGAGATCGTGAAGAAGGAAACGCGCGCGACCGCGATCTCGATGGGGCATCCGATTCCGGTGACGCGTAATTCGGCCGATTTCGCGGCGCTGAACATCGCGCGTGCCTGGCTCGGCGAACATCGCGCGTCGTCGGGGCGCCTGATGGACCGCATTCGCGAACAGCGCGGCCTCAATTACGGCGATTACGCTTACATCGAATTCTTCAATCGTCCGGGAAGCCAGTTTTTCCCGAGCGCGAACATCGCCCGCCGGTCGCAGCTGTTCGAGATCTGGGTCCGTCCGGTCGTCCCTGTGAACGCGCAGATGGCCATGCGCATCGCGCTGTATGAAACGCAGAAGATGATCGACAACGGCCTGACGCAGGAAGACTTCGAAAACACCCGCGACTATCTGATGAAGAACGTCTATCTGCTCACCGCGAACCAGAACCAGCGCCTCGGCTACGCGCTCGATTCCTGGTGGTTCGGCATGGGCGATTACGCCGACACGATGCGCGCCGCGTACGCGAAACTGACACGCGACGACGTGAATCGCGCCATCAAGAAATACCTCTCCGCAAAAAACCTGCACGTCGTGATCATCACCAAAGACGCCGAAGCTCTGCGCGACACGCTTCTGGCCGACGCCCCCTCGTCCATCCAGTACGACGCCCCGAAGCCCGAACTGGCCGAGGAAGACAAAGCGATTGGCAGCTACAAACTCAACATCAAACGCGAAAACATCCGCATCGTGAACGTCGACGACGTCTTCGCGAAGTAGTCGCGATCGCAACGTTTCGAAAAAGGGCGGCCGTTCGGCCGCCCTTTTTTTGTCGATGGCCATGCGATTGGGTCGACGGCTGACGCCGCTGTGAACGTCGAAGCCCTGACCGCGAAATAGCCGCCCCATCGATTGCAAGCGCTGGCGACACGGCCGCACTTCTTATTTGATACACTCGGCGCCAGCTTCGTTCCACCACTCTCCGCCCATCCAGACAACTCGGCCCCGAGTGCACGCGTCGCGCCGCGCGTACTCGTTTCGCTCTCGGCTCAACTACGCAAAGGCTCCCAATGAACTTCAGTGCAGTCCGTCGTCTCGTTTCCGCCGCCGCGATGCTATTCACCCTCCCGATTTTTGCGGCGGGAACGTTCACGGTCACGAACGTCAACGACAGCGGCGCGGGCTCCCTCCGGCAGGCCATCCTGGATGCCAATGCGGAAGCCGGACGCATCGTCTTCGCCATCGGCAACGGGCCGCAGTCGATCCGGCCTCTTTCGTCGTTACCTCAGCTGAGTCAGGTGACGATTGATGGTACGACGCAGCCTGGATACAACGGGACGCCGCTCATCGAGCTCGACGGAACACTGCTCGTCACAGGGAGCATTCTCAACGCCCAGAACAGCAGTGTGACGGCTCTCGTCCTGAACCGCGCGCCTTTTGCGGGAATCCTCGCGCAAAACACGACCGTGTCGGGTTGCTTCGTGGGGACGGACGCCTCCGGAATGATCGCGCGAGCGAACGACTACGGAATCGTCGGAACCGGCGTATGGCACAACAACCTCGTCTCCGGGAATCAGACGACGAATCTGCTGCCCCAGCCCGGCACGACGGTTCAGAACAACCTCGTCGGAACTGACGTCACCGGCAACGCAATCCTCGCCCGGCCGGTGCCCACTGTCTTGAACGTCAACACGACGCCGTACGGCGGAGGGACCCTCCCGATCAAGATCCAGAATAACGTAATCGGGGGCGGATCGACGGGAATCCTCGTCCAGGGAGGGGCGCCTACGATCAGTGGCAACTTCGTCGGCGTGAGCCGCACCGGCACGCGGCTGCCGAACGGCACAGGGGTGAGAGTTGACTTGCCTGACACGACCCTCAATGCGAACACGATTGCGAACAACCATCGCGCCGTCGTCATCGCTCAGGTTGCGATTCGAACGCAGCTCATCAACAACACCATTCGCGGAAACGCTTTCGGTGTCGACCTCGTCGGTACCACTGACGGTCCCTCCGGCGAGACACTGAACGACGACGGCGACCGCGACGTTGGTCCGAACAACCTGATGAATTTCCCCGTCATCACGAGCGCAGTTCGTGGCGCGGCCGAGACGACGGTCACCGGAACACTGTCGACGCATCCGAATGTCACGGCAACGATCGAGCTCTTCGTGAACCCGTCGTGCGACGCGAGCGGATACGGACAAGGCGCACAGCGGTTCGCACGATTCAATGTTGTGACCAACGGAGCGGGGACTGCGGCATTCATGGGGGCGTTCCCCGGGTTGAGCGCCGGCCAAGTGATTACCGCGAACGCGAGTACTCTCGACGAAGGAACCTCGGAGTTCTCACTTTGCGCGGTGATCGAAGGACCGGGGCAGTTCGCGTTGTCCTCGGCGACCTTCCGCGCACCGGAAGACGCGAGCAGCTTATCTGTGGAAGTCCGCCGCCAGGGAGGCGCCGCCGGTCCGGCGACCGTTTACTATGCGACGGCAAACGGCACCGCGACCGCCGGCAGCGACTACACGCCAGTCAGTGGCGTGCTGGTTTTCGCCGACCATGAAATCGTGAAAACGATCGTCGTGCCGCTTCTCACTGACACTCTGTTCGAAGGGCCGCAGACGTTCACGATCGCTCTGTCGAATGCCACTT
>DASVUA010000584.1:0-1521 GCA_036387295.1 Thermoanaerobaculia bacterium
GCAATAGTCCTTGCGCCGCATGACCACGTTCCGAAGGACCAGCACGCGGCCGTTGCGCAGCTCCACCGTCAGGTGCCCGTCGGGACCCACCCTAACCAAGGCAGTGGACAAGGTCCGCCGTCCCTCGGCCTCCGCGGGCGAGTCCGCCGGCGGAGCCGGGGCAGGGTTTTCTGCTGCAGACACCGCCTCGGGGATCGGTCCGAGGGCGGCTGGTTGCTGATCCCCGTTGCCCCGCCCGGTCGCGCTCGCGGCGGGCGAGGGCTGGCCCCCCTGCCCTGCCGCGCTCGAACCTCCGGCGGTGGTTCCTTCACCCGGGCTGGAGCTGTGCATGGCGGTTTCCTGAGGCGAAGGAGTGCATGCTGCTAGGGCTGCAGCCATTGGTAGCATGATCGCGCGTTGCGGGAGCTTGAGCACAGGCCTCGATACGCCAGGCGCGGGCGGGAGTCACGACGATCCGACGCTCGGTGGCGCCGAATCCGGCGGCGCGCGATTCGCAAACTTTTCAGCGACTTACGGGCGGCACGCCATTTCGGTGCAGGCCCAGCTGCAACCGGTTCCTCGCTTGGTCGCTAAACCGGGGCGCTCTGTCCGAAACCGGACGCCATCGGCACCCACCGGACCAGCTTAGAGCTTGACCGGCATCCACTTTCCGTAAACACGCCAGCTACTTATCCCGATCATCACCGAGTTCGACGGCTAATCGTTGGATTAGCGGCACGAACTATCCGACAGCGTCACACACATGGGGGACCACCAATGAGCACGTCCGAACTCGACTACAACGCACCCGCCGGCGACCTGATTTCCGACCCGCTGGGTGAAATCACTCACGTTACCGTTGTAGCGGGATGCGGCTGTGCAGCTTGCCAGGGCTTCCGTGAAGCAGGCACCGACGGCGAGACGTCCAAAGGCGGTTTCACCGGCGCCAACCCCGAGGGTCAGAACATCGGCGTGGTGCTGAACCTGATCACCAACCCGGACGGCAGCCGTTCCTTCACCGGCGATCGCAACGTCGATGCAATCCTGATCGGCTCCAAGTGGGGCACCCTGAACCTGACCTACAGCTTCCCGACTTCGGGCTCGAACTACAACGGCTCCGGCTACGACAGCAACGGCGTCAGCCTCTACCACGTGACCCTCGGCACGCAGCAGCAGATTGCGGCGCGGGCGGCCTTCGCGCAGATTTCCGCGCTCACCGGCGCGACGTTCACCGAAATCACCGAAACCAACACGGTCCACGCCCACTTCCGGATCTCACAGAGCGCCGACAACGACGTCGGGTCCGCATACGGCGGCTTCCCGTCGGACACGCGCGGCGTCGCCGGCGACATCTGGTTCGGCCGCACCAGCCAGCCTTATTACGACCTTGCCTCCAAGGGTACGTGGGGCTTCGCGACCATGATGCACGAGATCGGCCACACGACCGGGCTGAAGCACGGGCACCAGGATTACACGAACAGCGATCTGTCCTTCTACTTCGGCACCTCGCCGCGCTTCGGCAGCCAGTCCCTGACCGCCGAT
>DASVUA010000585.1:0-21902 GCA_036387295.1 Thermoanaerobaculia bacterium
CTCCGCGACCATCGCCGACAGCGACTACGCGGCGAAGTCGCTCACCGGTCAAACCATACCGTCCGGCAGCTCGACGTACGCGTTCAGCGTCAACGTCACCGGCGACACGACAGTCGAGCCGACCGAAACGTTTCTCGTCAACGTCACGAACATCACCGGCGCCGTTGCCGGAGACACGCAAGGACAGGGGACCATCGTCAACGACGACAGCCCGCCGACGCTCTCCATCGCCGACGTGCCGGTCGCCGAGACCAACAGCGGCACGACCACCGCGACGTTCACCGTGCAGCTGAGCGCTCCCGCGCAGGCGGGCGGCGTGACGTTCGACATCACCACCGCCGCCGGAACGGCGACCGCGGGCTCCGATTACGTCGAGCAGACGCTCACCGGCCAGACCATCGCTGCAGGCGCGCAGAGCGCGACGTTCGTCGTCACGATCAACGGCGATACGACCTTCGAGCCCGACGAGACGTTCACCGTCACCGTCTCGAACGTCACCGGCGCCACCGTCACCGACGGCACGGCCCTCGGCACGATCACCAACGACGACGCGGCGCCGTCGTTCAGCATCGCCGACGTGGCGATCACCGAAGGCGACGCCGGAACGCAGCTGATGACCTTCACCGTCACGCTGTCGGCCGCGGCCGCGTCGACGATGACCGTCGACTACGCGACGGCGGACAGCAGTGCGACGGTAGCCGGCGCCGATTACGTCGGGACGAGCAACACGCTGACGTTCACCGCCGGTACGACGACGCAGACGATCGACGTCACCGTCAACGGCGACACGAACGTCGAAGGAAACGAGCAGTTCTTCGTCAACCTCACGAACGTCACCGGCGGCGCGACGATCAGCGACGCACAGGCGCTCGGCGTCATCCGGCTGGACGACGCCTTCGCGATCGCGGCCGTCGACACGGCGTACAGCGAGAACTTCGACACGCTCGCCACGACGACAGCCGCCACGACGCCGGCGGCCTGGACGTACTCCGAAACCGGCGCGCAGGCGAACGCCACGTACGGCGCCGACACCGGCTCGAGCACGACCGGAAACGTCTACAGCTACGGTGCGTCCGCCGCTTCCGATCGCGCGTTCGGGACGCTGCAGAGCGGCAACCTGATACCGACCATCGGCGCGTTCTACGTGAACAACACCGGCGTTCCGATCACCACGCTCTCCTTCGCATACACCGGCGAGCAGTGGCGCCTCGGCGCGGCCAGCAGGACCGATCGCCTCGACTTTCAGTACAGCACCGACGCGAGCTCTGTCTCCGACGGCGCGGCCACGTGGGTGAACGTCGACTCGCTCGACTTCACGGCGCCGGTCACCACGAGCACCGGTTCGAAGAACGGCAACGTTGCGCCGAACCGCGCCGCCGTGGCCTACACGATCACCGGCCTTTCCATCGCGCCGGGGGCGTCGTTCTGGATTCGCTGGACCGACTTCAACGCCAGCGGCGCCGATGACGGCCTCGCCATCGACGACTTCTCGATCATCGCCAACATCGCCGGCGGCGTGCTCACCATCAACGACGTGACGCAGCTCGAAGGCAATGCCGGCACGAGCATCATGACGTTCACCGTCACCTTGTCGGAGCCCGCACGCGCCGGTGGTGTGACGTTCGACATCGCCACCGCCGACAACACGGCCACGGTTGCCGACAACGACTATGTCGCGAACAGCGCGACCGCGGTGACGATCCCGCAGGGAAGCACGACCTACACGTTCGACGTCACGGTCAACGGCGATACGGCCGAAGAGCCGAGCCAATCGTTCTTCGTCAACGTCACCAACGTCGTCGGCGCTCTCGCCAGCGACGCTCAGGGTGTCGGCACGATCGCCGCCGACGACTTCACGTTCGTCGCGATTCACGACGTGCAGGGCAATGGTCTCAGTTCGCCGATCGCCGGCTCGACGGTCACGATCAACGGCATCGTCACCGGCATCAAGAGCGGCAGCAGCGGCGGCTTCTTCGTTCAAAGCGCGGACGCTGAGATCGATGCCGATCCGAATACGTCCGAAGGCATCTTCGTCTTCACCGGCGGCTCCGTGCCGGCCGGCGCGGTCATCGGCAACCGCGTCGCGGTGACCGGAACCGTGAGCGAGTTCCCGATCGCCTCGGCGCCGCACACGACGACCGAGCTCACCGGCACGATCGACGTCAGCGTTCTCGCCACCAGCGAGACGCTTCCGGCCCCCGTCACGATCACGGCCGCCGACGGTGCGCCGAGCTCGAACATCGATCAATACGAGCGATTCGAAGGAATGCGCATCGCGGCGACGCTCACCGTCGTCGCGCCGACCGATGGCTCGATCAACGAGCCGAATGCGACGGCCACGAGCAACGGCGTCTTCTACGCCGTCATCGCGGGCGTGCAGCGGCCGTTCCGTGAGGAAGGCATCCCGGTCACCGACACCATTCCGGCCGAGGCGTCCTGCCCGGCGTGCATTCCGCGCTTCGACAACAACCCGGAGAAGCTGCGCGTCGACAGCGACAACCAGCCTGGTGCCACGCAGCTCAACGTCGTCGCGGGCCAGACGGTCTCGAATGTCGTCGGCGTGCTCGACTTCGGATTCCTCGAGTACACGATTCTCCCCGAGGCCGCGACCGTGCCGGTCGTCACCGGCCCGAGCACGTTCACGGCCGTTCCGACTCCGCTCGCGAGCGAGCTGACCGTCGGCGCGCTGAACCTCTTCCACTTCTACGACACGGCGGACGACGGTCCGACCAGCGACGTGATCCTCACGCCGACCGCGTACAACGAGCGGCTGCAGAAAGCGTCCCTCGCCATCCGAACCGTTCTCAAATCTCCCGACGTCCTCGGCGTGATCGAGATCGAGAACCTCTCCACGCTCTCCGACCTCGCCGCGCGCATCAACGCCGACACGCTTGCCGCGACCGGCACCGATCCCGGTTACGCCGCCTACCTCGTGGAAGGAAGCGACGTCGGCGGCATCGACGTCGGCTTCCTCGTCAAAGCCTCGCGAATCACCGTCAACAGCGTCACGCAGATCGGCGCGACCGCCACGTACACGAATCCCGATACGAACGCGCAGGAACGGCTCAACGATCGTCCGTCCCTCGTCCTCGAAGCCACCGTGCTGCGGCCCGACGGCAGCGTCTATCCGTTCGTCGCCATCGTGAATCACACCCGTTCGCTCATCGGCGTCGAAACCGACGACGCCGCCGGCCGCCGCGTTCGCGCCAAGCGCGCCGCGCAGGCCGAGTACCTCGCGAGCTACGTGCAGTCGCGCCAGGTCGCGAATCCGGCCGAGCGCATCATCCTGGTCGGCGATTTCAACGCGTTCGCGTTCAACGACGGCCTCGTCGACGTGATCGGCACGATCAAAGGCGATCCCGCGCCGGCGGACGAAGTCGTTCGCCCCACGTCCGATCTCGTCAACCCGAATCTCACGAACCTCGTCGATCTGCTCACGCCCGAGCAGCGCTACTCGTACACGTTCGACGGCAACGCGCAGACGCTCGACCACGCGCTCGTCAACGACGACCTGCTGCTCGATTTCGCGCGTGTCGCGTTCGCCCGCTTCGACGGCGACTTTCCGATCATTTTCTATCCGGATGAAACGCGTCCGGAGCGTCTCTCCGATCACGACGGCATCGTCGCGTTCTTCGATCTCAACACCTATCCGGGCGCGCTCGCGTTCAGCAGCTCGACGTACAGCACGAGCGAGGGGACGACGACGTTCGACGTCACCGTGACGCGCAGCGGCGGCACGGACGGCGCCGTCAGTGCGACCTACACCATCTCCGCGGGCAGCGCCGAGTCGGGCGACTTCACGGCCGCCACCGGCACCGTCAGCTTCCTCGCCGGCGAGACGTCGAAGACCTTCTCCGTGACGATCAACGACGACCTGCTCGACGAGCCGGATGACACGGTCTCGCTCGCCCTTTCGAATCCGGCGGGCGGTGCAACGCTCGGCGCGCAGAGCACCGCCACGCTCGCCATCACCGACAACGACGCCACGCCGGCCATCTCCATCGGCGACGTGTCGGTCTCGGAGAGCGACGGGACGGCCACGCTCACCGTGACGCTCACCAACGGTTCCGATTCGACCGTCACGGTGAACTTTGCCACCGCGAACGGCACCGCCACGGCCGGCAGCGACTACACCGCGAACAGCGGCACCGTCACCTTCGTCCCCGGCGACGTCTCGGAGAGCATCGTCGTCACGATCGCGAACGACACGACGTTCGAGACCAGCGAAACGGTCCTCGTGAATCTCGCCACTCCGTCCGGCGCAACGATCAGCGACTCGCAAGGCGTCATCACGATCGCGAACGACGACAGCATTCCGGCGCTCTCGATCAACGACGTCAGCTTCAGCGAAGGTGCGGGCACTGCGACCATCAGCGTCACGCTGACCGGCACCTCGAGCCAGAACGTGACCGTCGACTACGCGACGGCCAACGGCACCGCGAGCGCCGGCAGCGACTACACCAGCACCAGCGGCACGCTCACGTTCCTCCCCGGCACCGCGACGCAGACGATTAACGTCTCGCTCACGAGCGACGCGCTGAACGAGCCGGGCGAGACGATCCTCGTGAACCTCACCAACCCCGCCAACGCCACCATCAGCGACGCGCAGGGCGTCATCACCGTCACGAACGACGATGCGATGCCGGTGCTCACGATCGACGACGTCAACTTCACGGAAGGCAACGCCGGTACGACGATCGCGACGCTCACCGTCACCTTGACCGGCTCCACGGCGCAGACCGTGACGGTCGATTACGCGACGGCCAACGGAACCGCGACGGCCGGCAGCGACTACACGGCGACGAGCGGCACGCTCACGTTCCTCCCCGGCACCACGACGCAGACGATCGGCATCACGGTCGTCGGCGACGCGGCGAACGAGCCGGACGAGACGATCCTCGTCAACCTCACCAACCCTGCGAACGCTTCGATCGGCGATGCGCAGGGCGCGGTCAGCGTCATCAACGACGACGGTGCGCCGGTGCTGGTCATCAACGACGTTTCCCTCGACGAGAACGCGGGCACGGCCACCCTCACGGTGACGCTGATCGGCACCACGGCCCAAACCGTGACGGTCGACTACGCGACTGCCAACGGCACGGCCACGGCGGGCAGCGACTACACGGCGACGAGCGGCACGCTCACCTTCAACGCCGGCGTCCTGACGCAGACCATCGACGTCGCACTCACCGCCGACAATGCGAACGAGCCGAGCGAGACGATCCTCGTCAATCTCACCAACGCCATCAATGCCACGATCAGCGACCCGCAGGGCGTCATCACCATCAACAATGACGACGTGATGCCGACGCTCGCGATCAACGATCTCTCCATCAACGAGAACAGTGGAACCGCGACGCTGACGGTGACGCTGACCGGCTCCACCGCCCAGATCGTGACGGTCGATTACGCCACGGCGAACGGCAGCGCGACCGCCGGCAGCGACTACACCGGCACGAGCGGCACGCTCACCTTCAACGCCGGCGTCCTTACGCAGACCATCGACGTCGCCCTCACCGCCGACGCCGTGAACGAGCCCGACGAAACCGTCCTGGTCAATCTCGGCAACCCGAGCAACGCCACGATCAGCGACGCGCAGGGCGTCATCACCATCCTCAACGACGACGCCATGCCGTCGCTCGCGATCGGCGACCTCTCCGTCAACGAGAACAGCGGCACCGCCACGCTGACCGTCACGTTGACCGGCTCCACCGCGCAGACCGTGACGGTCGATTACGCTACGGCGAACGGCACCGCGACCGCCGGCAGCGACTACACGACGACGAGCGGCACGCTCACCTTCAACCCCGGCGTCCTGACGCAGACGATCGACGTGATCCTCAGCGCCGACGCGGCCCACGAGCCCGACGAGACGCTCCTGGTCGATCTCACCAACCCCACCAACGCCACGATCGGCGACACGCAGGGTCTGGTCACGATCCTGAACGACGATGCCGAGCCGGTGCTGTCGATCGGCGACGTCACGGTCAACGAGAACGCCGGCACCGCGACGGTGACCGTCAGCCTGACCGGCGCAACGCAGCAGACGGTGACGGTCGACTATGCGACCGCGAACGGCAGCGCGACGGCCGTCAGCGATTACACGGCGACGAGCGGCACGCTCACATTCAACGCCGGCGTCCTGACGCAGACCTTCGACATCGCCATCGCGGACGACGGCGCGAACGAGGCGACCGAAACGATCGCCGTCAATCTCACGAACGCCGCGAACGCCACCACCGGCGACGCGTCGGGGACGGTCACGATCATCGACAACGACGGCGCTCCGACGGTTGCGATCGGCGACGTCACGGTGAACGAGAACGCCGGCATCGCCACGCTGAGCGTGACGCTCAGCGGCTCGACGTCGCAGACGGTCTCGGTGAACTTCGCCACTGCCGGCAGCGGCACCGCGACGGCCGGCAGCGACTTCACCCCGGCGAGCGGCACGCTCGAGTTCCCGGTCGGCGTCACCACCCGCAACATCGTCGTGGCGATCGTGAACGATTCGCTCGACGAGCCGCTCGAGACGATCGACGTGGTTCTCAGCAACCCGGCCGCCGCCACCATCACCGACGACACCGGCGTCATCACCATCACGGACGACGACCTCGCCGTCGCCGATCTCACGGTCGCCGTCACGTCCTCTCCTGCCGCACCGGTCGCGGGCGGCAACCTCACGTTCACCATTCTCATGACGAACAACGGCCCCGGCGACGCGACCGCGGTGACGGTCGTCGACGACATCCCGGCCGGGACGACGCTGATCTCGGCCACCGCGTCCCAGGGCTCGTGCATCGGCTCGCCGCAGGTCACCTGCACGCTGGGCGACCTCCTGGCCGGCGGTCAGGCGACGGTGACGGTGACGGTGCGCCTGCCGCAGGCGGGCGGCAGCTTCACGAACAATGTGAGTGTCGATTCGGTCGAGACCGATCCGAGCGGCGCGACGGCGTCGACCGTGATCGTCGTCGGCGGCGGGGCCGAGCCGGCGCAGATCCCGACGCTCTCCGAATGGATGCTGCTCGCGCTCGTGTCAGCACTCGCCGCGCTCGCGGCGCTGCGCCTGCGCGCATGACCGTTGCGTAGAATCGCCGCGGGGCCGGCCGAGTCCGGCCTCGCGGTGTGATGGCGACCAAGAAAGCGACAGGCCTGGAGCCCTTCCATCCCGCGGTGCGGGAGTGGTTCACCGCGTCGTTTTCCGCGCCGACGAAAGCGCAGCAACTCGGCTGGCCCGCCATCGCGAACGGCGACTGGACGCTCATCTTCGCGCCGACCGGCAGCGGCAAAACGCTCACCGCATTTCTCTGGGCACTCGACCGGCTGATGTTCACGCCCCGGCCGCCGAAAGAGCAGCGCTGCCGCGTCATCTACGTCTCGCCGCTCAAGGCGCTGGCGGTCGACGTCGAGCGCAATCTGCGTGCGCCGCTGGCCGGCATCGCGAACGTAGCCCGCGCACGCGGCGACGAGTTCGTCTTCCCCGAGATCGCGACGCGCACCGGCGACACGCCGCAATCGGAGCGCGCCCGCTTCGCCCGCGAGCCGGCCGACATCCTGATCACGACCCCCGAGTCGCTCTATCTAATGATGACCTCCAACGCGCGCGACGTGCTGCGCGGCGTCGAGACGGTGATCATCGATGAGATCCACGCGCTCGTCCCCGGCAAGCGCGGCGCGCACATGGCGGTGTCGCTCGAACGGATGGCCATGCGTTGCGAGCGCCAGCCGCAGCGCATCGGGCTCTCCGCGACGCAGAAGCCGCTCGAAGAGGTTGCGAGGTTCTTAGGTGGAGCGGCGGGCTTCAGCCCGCCGACAGCGCCCGGCGGGCTAAAGCCCGCCGCTCCACAAGACGACGTGCATGACGAGTTCGCCGAGAAGGCGAAGGCGCAGTTTCGCCCCGTCACCATCGTCAACACGGGTGAGAAAAAGAAGCTGCACCTGCGCGTTGAAGTGCCGGTCGAAGACATGGCCAAAGTGGTCGAGGCCACCGAGATCGCGAGCGGCCCTGCCGCGGCGGGGCCGAAAGCGCCGTCGATCTGGCCGGCCATCCATCCGCGCCTTCTCGAACTGATTCGCGCGCACACGTCGACGCTGATCTTCGTCAATTCCCGCCGGCTGGCCGAGCGCCTCGCGGCGGCGCTGAACGAGCTCGCGGGCGAGACGCTCGTGCAGGCGCACCACGGCTCGATCGCCCGGATGCAGCGCGTGGAGATCGAAGATGCACTCAAATCCGGCAAGCTGCCGGCGCTCGTCGCAACCAGCTCGCTCGAGCTCGGAATCGACATGGGAGCGATCGATCTCGTGATCCAGATCGAGGCGCCGCCGTCGATCGCATCCGGCATGCAGCGCATCGGCCGGGCGAGCCATCAGGTCGGAGCGTCGTCGAGCGGCATCATCTTCCCGAAGTTCCGCGGCGATCTCATCGCCTGTGCCGCCGTCGCCGAAGCGATGCACGAAGGGGCCATCGAGCCGACGCGCTATCCGCGCAATCCGCTCGACGTGCTGGCGCAGCAGATCGTGGCGATGGTCGCGGTCGACGACTGGCAGGCCGACGAGCTGTTTGCGCTGATCCGCTGCGCCGCGCCGTACGCCGAGCTGTCGCGCACCGCGTTCGACGGCGTGCTCGACATGCTGTCCGGCCTCTACCCCTCCGACGAATTCGCGGAGCTCCGTCCGCGCGTGACGTGGGATCGCGTCGCCAACGTCATCACCGCGAGGCAGGGTGCGAAACGGATCGCGATCACGAGCGGCGGGACGATCCCCGACCGCGGGCTGTACGGCGTGTTTCTCGCCGGAACGGAGAAGAATCAGTCCGCGCGCGTCGGCGAGCTCGATGAAGAAATGGTCTTCGAGGCTTCGGTCGGCGAGACGTTCATCCTCGGCGCGTCGACCTGGCGCATCGAAGAGATCACGCACGACAAGGTCGTCGTGACCCCCGCGCCCGGCCAGCCGGGAAAGATGCCGTTCTGGAAAGCCGACGCGGCCGAGCGCACCGTGCCGTTCGGCGAAGCGATCGGCAAACTGGTGCGCGAGATCCGCGAAGCAAAACGCGGCGATGCGATCAAACGCCTCACCACCCGCCACGATCTCGACGCCCTCGCGGCCGAGAACTTCTTGCAGTACCTCTCCGATCAGGAAGAGGCCACCGGCGTCGTTCCCGACGATCGCACCATCGTCGTCGAGCGGGTGGTCGATGAGCTCGGCGACTGGCGCGTCTGCGTCCTCTCGCCGTTCGGCGGACGCATTCACGCGCCGTGGGCGATGGCGGTGGCGGCGAAGGTGCGCAACGAACTGGCGATCGACGTCGAGACGATGTGGAGCGACGACGGTTTCATCGTCCGCTTCCCCGAAACCGACCGCCCGCCGTCGACCGACCTCGTGGTCCCCGATCCCGACGAAGTGGAGCAACTGGTGCTGCGCCAGCTCGGCGCGAGCTCGATGTTCGCCGCGAAGTTCCGTGAGGCGGCGGCGCGCGCGCTGCTCCTGCCGCGCACGCGCATCCAGGGACGCACTCCGCTCTGGCAGCAGCGCAAGCGTGCGTACGACCTGCTGCAGGTCGCGTCGAGGTTCGGCTCGTTCCCGATCATCCTCGAGGCCTATCGCGAAACGCTGCGCGACGTGTTCGATGTGCCGGCGCTCGTGCAGATGATGAAACGCATCCAGCAGCGGACGATCCGCGTGCATACGGCCGATACGCAGAAGCCGTCGCCGTTCGCCGCGTCGGTGCTTTTCCGCTTCGTCGCGAACTTTCTGTACGACGGCGACGCGCCGCTCGCGGAACGGCGCGCGCAGGCGCTCTCGATCGATCAGTCGCAGCTGCGCGAGCTGCTGGGCGAGCCCGAGCTGCGCGAGCTGCTCGATCCCGAGGCGCTCGCGCAGACCGAGCTCGAGCTGCAGTATCTCGACGAGCGCCACAAGGCGAAATCGGCCGATGCGGTTCACGATCTCTTCCTCCGCCTCGGCGATCTCTCTCTCGACGAACTGTCCCACCGTGTCATCCCGAGCGCAGTCGAGGGATCCCCTGCACACGAGGAGGGGGACGCCGCGACTGCGCCCGGGGTGACACGCTGGATCGCTGACCTTCAGAAGCAACGCCGCATCCTCGAAGTGACGATCGCGCGCGAAAAGCGATTCATCGCGGTCGAAGACGCGTCGCGCTACCGCGACGCACTCGGCACCCCGATTCCTCACGGCGTCGCGGAGCGCTATCTCGAGCCGGTTGCCGATCCGGTGGGCGATCTCGTGCTGCGATACGCACGTACGCACGGCCCCTTCACTCCGCCCGACGTCGCGCAGCGTTACGGCCTCGGCGTCGCCGTCATTCAGCACGCGCTGGCGCGCTTCGTCGAGCGCGGTCGCCTGATCGAAGGCGAGTTCCGCCCCGGCGGAACGCAGCGCGAATGGTGCGAGAACGAAGTGCTGCGCATCATCCGCCGCCGCTCGCTCGCGAAGCTGCGGAAAGAAGCGGAGCCGGTCGAGCAACCGGTGCTCGCGCGCCTCTTCACGCAATGGCAGGGCGTCACGCGCAAACGCCGCGGACTCGATGCTCTGCTCGAAGTGATCGAATCGCTGCAGGGTTTTCCGATGGCCGCGTCGATCTTCGAAAGCGAGATCCTCGCGGCGCGCATCGAAGACTACAAACCGTCCGATCTCGACACGCTCAGCGCCGCCGGAGAAATCGTCTGGGTCGGCGTCGAGCCGCTGGGGGAGCGCGACGGCAGAATCGCGCTCTATCTCACCGATCACCTGCCGCTGCTGCATCGCCCGCGACTCGACGAGCCGCGCATCAACGAAAAACCGGTGTCATCCCGAGCGAAGTCGAGGGAGCAGGCTCGCGCATCCGCGGGGGAGCCCTCGACTTCGCTCGGGATCACCCCGGAAGTCAGCGCGGCGGACGAGCGCCTGCTCGACTACCTGCGCACGCACGGCGCGTCGTTCTTCAATCAGATCCAGATTGCCCTCGGCGGCTTTCCGGCGGAGGTGGTCGACGCGTTGTGGGACCTCGTCTGGAAAGGGCTGATCACGAACGACACCTTCCACGCCTTGCGCGCGTTCACGAAGCCGAAGTCGGCGCGGCCGGGCGCGGGAAGCGCCCGCTTTCGCTCGCGCCGCGTGGCGCCCCCTTCGACGCAGGGACGCTGGTCGGTCGTGCCGACCGCGGCGGCGAACGACACGCAGCGCGCCAATGCGCTCGCGCAGCAGCTGCTCGCTCGCTATGGCGTCGTCACGCGAGAAGCGCCTGCCCTCGAGAACATCTACGGCGGTTTCTCGGCCGTCTATCCGGTGCTGCGCGCGATGGAAGATGCGGGACGCATTCGCCGCGGCTATTTCGTCGCCGGCCTCGGCGCGGCGCAGTTCGCGAGCGCCGGTGCGACCGATCTTCTTCGCTCGCTGCGCGACGAGCCGGAGAAGCCGGAGACCATCATCCTCGCCGCCACCGATCCGGCGAACCCGTACGGCGCCATCGCGCGCTGGCCCGACTCGCCGTACACGCTCTCGCGCAGCGTCGGCGCACAGGTCATCCTGGTGAACGGGATGCTCGCCGCCTACGTCTCGCGCGGCGAAAAACAGTTCTACGTTTTCCTTCCCGAAGATCAGCCGCTGCGGAACGTCGTGGCGCGCGAAGTCGCGGCGCGCCTCGCGTCGCTCGTACACGATGCGAAACGCCGCGCGCTGCTGATCGCGGAGATCAATAATGAGCCGGCCACGCGCAGCGCGCTGGCGCCATTCCTCGCCGAAGCGGGATTCGTCTCGACCGGCCTCGGAATGCAATTGAGAGCGGAGGTGACCCATGTCCGAACAGCAGATCCGCGAGCGGTTTGACGCGTTCGCAAACGCCTGGAACGCACACGACGTCGCGGCGATGGCCGATTGCTTCATCGAGCGCGGCAACGTGACGCACCCGTGGGGGGCGTTCGCCGCCGGCCGCGAGGAGATCGCACGCCTCCTGGCCGCCGATCACGAGGGACCGATGCGCGAGAGCCGCTGGCGCTTCGAGCAGCTCTCGATCCGCCAGCTCTCCGATCGCGCGGCGGTGGTCGAGTGCAACGGCGTCGTCGAAGGGGTGCGCGCCCCGAACGGCAACCGCTACGAGCTGCCGCACCGCGTCAACGCCGTCGTCGTCGATGAAGACGGCTGGCGATTCCTCTCGCTGAACCCGAACGTCAGTGCCGGAAGGTGACACCATTCACCGCGCCGCGCGCACGCTGCACGCGGTGCTGGCGGGACGCCTGATCACGCGCTTCGAGACTGTTTTTCCGCAGCTTGCCCGCGTCGATCACGATGCGCCGCTCGCCGGCCGGACGGTCGACAGCGTCGCGGCCGCGGGCAAGAACCTGCTGATGCACTTTTCCGGCGATCTCCATCTGCGCACCCATATGCGGATGAACGGCTCGTGGCACGTCTACAGGCCGGGCGAGCGCTGGCGCATGCGCCGTTCCGACATGCGCATCGTGCTCGAAACCGAAGAATGGGTGGCCGTGGCGTTCAACGTGCCGGTGGCGGAGTTTCACGATTCGCATTCGCTCGCGCGGCAGGAAGATCTGCTGAAGATCGGCCCCGACCTGATCGGCGAGGAGTTCGACACCGCCGAGGCGATGCGGCGGATTCGCGCGCGCCCGTCGGAAGAGATTGCGGACGTGCTGCTCAATCAGCGCGTCGTCGCCGGGATCGGCAACGAGTACAAATCGGAGCTTCTCTTCATGACCCGCATCAGCCCGTTCACGCGGGTCGCGGATCTGACCGACGACCAGCTCCTTCTCATCCTGCGAACGGCGCGAAAGGTGATGGTCGCGAACGTCCAGAAGCGCTCCGGCGCGCGCATCACCACGTTCAGCCTCAACCCGGGCGAGAAGCAGTATGTCTTCAGCCGCGGCGGCCAGCCTTGCCGCCGCTGCGGCACGCCGATCGATTACGCGAAGCAGGGGAAGGATGTGCGCGGCACGTACTGGTGCCGGCGCTGCCAGTTATAATCGCGCGCATGCCGATCATCCTCCCGCATGGCCTCACCTCGCCGGAGATCCGTGTCCTTCAGGAGTTCCGCCGGCTGAACGGTGAGACGCTCACGGTCGAGCAGGTGAAAGCCATCAAGCACCCCGCAGACGGAGGCGAAGGGCCGGCGGTGACGCTCGTGACGAAAGGCTTTCTCACCGGGTCGGGCGACGGCTTTTCGCTGACCGCCAAAGCGAAGGACTTTCTCTCCATCGACGCCCGGCCGATGATCGAGGGGACGAGCGACGCAGCGGCGTCGGCGGCGGCGAATCCTGACGCCGACGGCGTCTGATTGCACACGCTTCGGTGCACTTCGCCGATTCCGGTAAGCTGCTCCTTTTCAGTTACTTAGACGCGTGGCCCAAGCTCCATTTGTGACGGGTCAAACGCTGAATCTCGCGTAAGCTACATTGACTCAGTGACTTACCAGCGTTATCCTTGCCGCCCTGAGGGCCGAGATGACGCATGGCGACAAAGCAAAAGCCAAAGCAGGGAAACCCACCCAAGCCTCAGCCAAAAAAAACAACAGCGCAGCCGTCGAGCGCCAGGCCGGTGACGAAGGCAAAGACGCCGTCAAAGGCAAAGCCGGCAAAAGCGGCGGCGGCGCCGAAGCCGGCAGCAAAGGCGGCGGCAAAAAAAGCGGCGCCGCTGAAGCCGGCGCCAAAAGCGGCAGCGCGAAAGCCGGACCCTCCAAACACGCTGCCGAAAGCAGGAGCGACTCCAAAAGCAGCAAAGGAAGCGCCCCAGCCCCAACCGCCGGCGGCTTCGCCAACCCCCTCATCGCCGACGCCTTCCGCCGCGTCGTCGAAAAATACCCAAACGCTCTCCGCAAGCTCTCCGACTGACGGCAGCGTGCGCTATCTCACCGTGCAGGACCTCGTCGATCTGCACAAGGCGGTGTCCTCGGAGTTCGGCGGGAGTCAGGCTCACCCGGGCGTGGTCGAGTCTCCGTTCAGCCTCACGAGCGCGGTGCAGCGTCCGCAGATCACGACGTTCGGCCGCGAGGCGTACCCGAGTTTTCCCGACAAGGCCGCGGCGCTGGTCTTCGCGCTGTTGCAATCGCGCCCTTTTCGCGGCGGCAACCGCCGCGTGGCCCTCGCAGCGCTGGTGGCGTTCTGCGTCCTGAATCACCGCACCATCGACATCCGGATGCTCGATGAGAAAACCGCCGAGAACATCGTGAAACGCGCCTCCGCGTACCGCGAGCTAGGCGTCCCACCGGAAAACGTCTTCCGCGAACTGCGCGACGTGATGAATCGCGCGATCGTGGTTCAGTGAGCGTTGCCCGTTGCCCGTTCCCCGTTACCCGGGCTGCTTCGCCCGGGTGACAGGGCCGGGTGACTGCCGGCGCCCGTCAAAACCGCGCTGTTCCGTTACCCCGCTGCCTCGCCCGGGCGATCAAGCCCGGGCAACGGGGAACGGATAACGGACAACGCAAGAACTTACCGATCCGCGCGCGGCTGATGCTCCCTCTTCGCGCCGGTCGCGCCGGCGGTGCTGTCTTCCATGCCGCGGCGATGCAGCTCGTGGTTGACGCGCCCCAGCAGGATGCGGACGACGCGCAGATCGTGACCGGCGTCGATCAGCAGGAGGGCGAGATCGCCGCCGCCCCACATCAATCCTGCCAGCACGAGCATCTGCGTGATTTCTCCGATCAGCGTCGGCCAGGCCTCGGATGCATCGGTGGTGAGGCCGGCCACGATCTCGCCGATCAACATCACGATCATCAGGACGGCCAGGACCTTGAACAGCCGCGCGATGTAGCGCAGCGTGATGTACGGCTCGAGATCCTGGGACCGCACTTCCTCTTCGGTCGCGCGTTTATCGCCCTCGCGCACAGGCGGCGCGCCACACGTCGGACAAACGACCGACGGGTCGGTTCGCCGGCTCTGACACTCCGGACAGTGAATCTCTGTTGCCACCACAGGACCTCCTTCACGACTACCCATTTCCAGTTCCTCTCCAGCGTGCTCGATAGCCGCGTACGTCCACATGTGTGAAAGGACCGTGCCCGCAGCAAGCAACGTAAATTCCGATTCCACCCACCAGCGAGCGGTGATTGCGCTCGACCCGTTCGGCCGCGGCGGCGAAACGCTCCGCATCACTCACGGTGACGCGGCCGTCGCCCGTGATGTCGTCCGGATAGCCGTCGCGATTGTTGTCGACGTACACATCCGCGCCGTCGCCGTACATGTGGCGGCTCAGGCTCGCGCGCCCGCTCGTATTGCCGCCGCCGGCGTTGTAGCGCGGCGTGCGGAAGCCGCTCATGACGTGCACGTGCTCGACGCGGACCCCTTCTTTGCGCAGTTCCTGGATCGTCAGTTCCAGCTTGTCGATCAGCAGCGGATCGAGGAGCAGGTACTTTGGCCAGACACCCTGCTGATCTTTGGTCAGGAATTGCCGCAGCCGGAAGTGCTCGGAGACGGCGAACTCCTGATTCGCACGCGTCACCTGAATGAAGCCGCGCGGCGCAGCGTAACGCTCGGTTTTTGGCGTTCCGCCCCCTTCGAACGGCCACGTGCCGAGCTGATACCCGCCGATGCGCCCGTTCTGTTTGGCGCTGCGGGGGACGAGCGTGACGATGCTGATGTCTTCCACGTCGCGCCGCGCGCGATTCATCTCGACCGCGAACCTGTAGATGCCGGGCTGCCGCGGCGCGGTGAAGTCGGCCGGAACTCCGTTGATCACCGCGCTCGCTCCGCCGGGAGTTTTCTGCACGAGACGCGAACCGGGAAGCGCAGGCGCGTAACGCAGCTCGCCGCTCATCCCGCGCAGCGGATGCAGAAATCCGAGCATCGAATCCGTGAGATACGCCGGTTTCGGCACTTCAGGCGCGAAGACCGATCGCGTGATGCTTCTGGCGGGGGACGGCGGAGGCACAGCGGGCTCTCGATGCTCACCGCCCGCGACGGGGACCGGCGTATCGCGGATCTTGTTGATCTCCACCAGCGACGCGATCCAGGCTGTCGCATAAAGCAGCACGACCACGACCGCGATCCAGTTGAAGATGTGCTCCTGGCGCTCGGTAACGAGACCGCGATGAATCCGGTGCCGTTTCGGCGGCTCCGGAAAAAGAGGTGATCCGTGATGCTCCACTCGCGTTCGCGAAGTTCACGAGCTGTGCCGGAGTGGGGTGGGTCGGGCTGGCTGCTCGTTGGCCGTGGCCGAGGTGGCCCGTTGCCCGTGGCCCGTTGCCCGTGGCCCGTTGCCCGTTGTCCGTTGCCCGGGCCGTTTCGCCTGAGGTCACCGTTGTCGGTGGTCAGTTGTCTGTGCAGCATCGCCCGGCCCGCAGTGACGCCGGCGCCGCGTCACCCCGACAACCGACAACCGACAACCGACAACGACAACAAGATCCCCGTCAACTCGCAAAAGCCCGGGCAACGGGCAACGAGCAACGGGCAACGAGCAACGGGGCAACCGAACGCCGCCTCAAGGAAAATACCCGCGCGGACTCCGCAAATTGTGCCCCGCCTTCGATTCGACGCGGAGCGAGCGCCATTGATCGGGGATGTCGGATTCGGAGTGGAAGACGATCTGGTACTGCTGGCGGAGCTCGTTTGCGATGCGGGTGTAGACGCCGCCGAGCTCGCGCTCGCTCTGGATGATGAAGTAGGTCGCCCCGGTGTCTTCCGCCACGCGTGAGAGGCGGCGCGCCTGCAGCTTGCCGACGCCGAGCTTCATCCAGCGGGAAAGGGTCTTGTTTTTCACCACGGGATACACCGGCACGCCGGCGTAGCGCGCGTAGTGAATGAGGTGATCGAGGTTGAACTTGCTCCCTTGATCGACGCCGTCGGTCAGCACGACGAGCGCGTGACGGCCGGGTGTTTTCTGGATCTCGTACAGCATCTCGACGACGCTGTCGTACAGATGCGTCTCGCCGATCGGCTTCACCCGATCGACTGCCGCGGCGACGCCGTTCCAGTCGTTCGTGTAGCCGGTCAGCCAGAACGTTTTCTGATTGAAGCCCGCCACCGCGAGCCGGTCCTGCGGCCGGAGCAGCGCCCGTGCGAACTGCTTCGCCGCTGCTTTCACGACCGGCAGCTCCTCGAGCATGCTCTCCGAGTAATCGATCAGCAGCACGACGTGCAGCGGCTGATCGGCGGCGGCGACGAGTCCTTCGATCGGCCGCGCGACGCCGTTGTCGAGCAGCGTCAGATCTTCGGCCCGCAGCGGCGCGTTGCCTCCGGCGATCGAGACCGGGATCTGCTGCACCGTCACGTCGGTCGACGCGTGGGCCCGGTCGCCGAAGAAGAGCACGTCGTTCGCTTCCTGCGCGCCGCTGCCGCGCGCAACGACCCGCGCGTAGACGGCGTTCGGGTACTTTGCGGCGTCGACGCTGGCCATGAACGGCGGCGCGGTGGCGGTGGCGACTTTTTCCTCCCCCACGTAAAAGTCGACGCCGCCGATCCCGATCTCCACCGGCCGCAGCACGTTCGCATGCAGCTCGACGGCGCCGCTCTCCGGCCACGCGCTCGGACCCTGCAGCCGCACCCGGAACGGCGGACGGGGATCGTTCACCACCACGTCGTCTTCGCCCACGACGTTCCCCTGTGCATCGAGCCCGACGGCGCGCATCCGCAGCCGGCGAATGTAGTAGCCGACGTTCACCTGCACCGTCATCGTGCGCCCCATGGCCTGGCTGTGCCGCACGCCGTTGATGTACAGCTCGAGCTTTTCGACCGGCTCGGTCGCCACCACCGGCACGTAGAGCGTGCCGGAGACGAGGCCCGCCGGTTTGTCGGTGATGCGGACCGTCTGGGCGTGAGCGGACGTGCCTGCGGCGACCAGCGCCAGCAGCGGAAGGAGAGCGGAGCGCAGAACGCGGAAGTGGTTCACGCGCCGCTACAACAGCTTCTCGATCACGCTCGTTCCGCGTTCCGCGGCGCGTGTCTTCCGTTTCGCCGGGAGCACCTGTTCCGTCGTGCACTGCTCCGGCTTTTTCTCCGGCCGCCACCGGAGGAACTTCGAGCCGTGGCGGAAGCGTCCCTGCGAAAAGTAGTCGTATTCGACTTCGCAGACGAGCTCCGGCCGCACCGGTTCCCACTCGCCACTCCGCTCGGTCGCCCAGCGGCTCGGGCCGCCCGGTACGCGCACCTCGAACGGGTTCTCGGCGCGCAAGGCTTCGAGCTGTTTTGTCAGCTCCAGCCGCTCGGTCTTTTTGATCGACGAGGTGTGGCCGATGTAGACGAGCCGGCTTTCGTCGTCGTACAGCCCGAGCAGCAGCGATCCGACGGACTTTGTCCCTTCGCCGTAGCGGAAGCCGCCGACCACGCAGTCGGCGCTCTTGAGATGCTTGACCTTGACCATCCCCTCGCGGTCGCCGGAGTGATACGGCTCGCCGAGGCGCTTGGCCATCACGCCGTCCAGCCCGAGCGCGCCGAACTTGTTGAACCACTCACTGGCGAGCTTGCGGTCGAGCGTGGCGGGAGAAAGATGGATGAGCGGATGATCGAGCGATTCGAAAAAGGCGTCGAGCCGGTCGCGCCGTTCTTCGATCGGCAGCTCGTTGAGCGCCTTCCCTTTCGCCGCCAGGATGTCGAATGCATAGAAATGCGCCGGCGACGATTCCGCCAGCTTCCGGATGCGCGACTCCGCCGGATGAATGCGCAGCAGCAGATCGTCGAACGAGAGACGCCCTTCGACCGGCACCACGATCTCGCCGTCGAGGATGAAGTCCTTCGCCTTCACGGCGCGGAATGCTTCGACGATTTCCGGGAAGTAGCGCGCGAGCGGCTGCCCTGCTTTCGACTGGATCGCGACACTTTCGCCGGAGCGGAAGATGATCGCGCGGAAGCCGTCCCACTTCGGCTCGAATTGCCAGTGCTCGCCGGTGGGGATTTTGTCGACGCGCTTCGCTTCCATCGGCGCGTACGGCGGCTTGATCGGCAGCTCGAGCTCCGGCCAGGCGCCGGCGGCAATGTTGGGGGCAGGTTTACGTGAGGCCATGAGGTTCTTTCGTGGCGGTCATCGATGACGCGACGTGCGCCGTCACGACGCCGCTGCGCTCTTCGATTTGCGCGTCGTTTTCTTTTTCGGAGTGAACACACTGAACAGGTCGAACCGCTTGGTCTTCGAGAGCACCGGTTTCCAGAGATCTCCGAGCTCGTCGAGACGCGGTCGCGCGTTGTCGTACCGAAAGTCTTCCACCCGCACGCCGCCCTCGAGCTCTTCCCAGGTGACCGGCATCGAGGCTCCCGCAAATGGCGTGGGGCGCAGCGAATAGATCGAGGCGAGGGTGCGGCCCCAGGCGTTCTGGTTGTAATCGACCAGCACGCGCGCGTAGGGGCGTTTCACCTTCCGGTATTCGGCCGTGATGACGTCGGGATGGCGATTCTCGAGCTCGATGGCGATCGCCTTGGCGAACGTCCACACTTCCTTCTGCAGCGGCCCATGCACGATCGGGATGTAGATGTGGACGCCTTTCGAGCCGGTGGTCTTCGCATACGTCGGCATGTTGAGCTGCCCGAGGATGTCGCGTACGTGCAAGGCGACGCTGCGCACCTTCTCAAAGTCGGCGCCCGGACCTGGATCGAGGTCGAAGTGGAGAAAATCGGGGCGATCGGTGTCGGCGCAGCGCGCGTACCACGGGTTGAGATCGATGCAGCCGAGGTTGATCAGCCAGAGGAGCGATGCAAGATCCTGCACAATCGGGAAGTTCACGTTTCCCGCGTTGTGCTGGATATCGCAGATCTCGATCCAGTCGGGCCGCGGCGCCGGCGCGCGCTTCATGTAAAAGAAGTCCCCCTCGGCGCCATTGGGGTACCGCTTCATGACCATCGCCCGATCCGCCAGATGCGGCAGCAGCCACGGCGAGACGTCGGCGTAGTACTGCAGCAGATCGCGCTTCGTAATGCCGAGGTTCTTCCAGAAAAGCTTCCGGAGATTCGTGAGACGCACCTCGCGGGCGCCAAACTTCAGAACCGCCTCGTTGGTGTCCGCCGGAATCACAACCCGCTTCGCCGCCATCGCAGGGTGATGTTCTGCAGCAGCGAGGCCAGATGTGCTCGGTGGCCGCACAGCGGTGTTTCTGTGGAGCGGCGGGCTCTTAGCCCGCCGAGCTTCTCTTTTGCTATCGGCGGGCTGAGAGCCCGCCGCTCCACCACACCAGCTCAGGTCACATCATCGGGAGATCGACGCCGCGTTCGCGGGCGACTTCGATGGCTTCGTCGTAGCCGGCGTCGGCGTGGCGCATGACGCCGGTGCCGGGGTCGCAGGTCAGTACCCGTTCGAGGCGGCGTGCTGCTTCCGGTGTGCCGTCGGCGACGATGACCATGCCGGCGTGCAGGGAGTAGCCGATGCCGACTCCGCCGCCGTGGTGGACGCTCACCCACGTTGCCCCCGAGGCCGTGTTGAGGAGGGCATTCAGAATCGGCCAGTCGGCGATGGCGTCGCTGCCGTCTTTCATCGCCTCGGTTTCGCGGTTCGGCGACGCCACCGATCCGGCGTCGAGATGATCGCGGCCGATGACGATCGGGGCGCTGACTTTTTTCTCCGCCACCAGCCGGTTGAAGAGCAGGCCCGCTTTGTCACGCTCGCCGTAGCCGAGCCAGCAGATGCGCGCGGGCAGCCCCTGAAACTCGACCCGCTTCTGCGCCATCCGGATCCAGCGATGCAGCGCCGCATCGTGCGGGAAGAGCTCGAGAATCGCTTCGTCGGTGACGCGCAGATCTTCGGGATCGCCCGACAGTGCGGCCCAGCGAAACGGCCCGCGCCCTTCGCAGAACAGCGGCCGGATGAAGAGCGGCACGAAACCGCCCACTTCGAACGCGTCGGTGACGCCGGCCTTCAGCGCCTGGCCGCGCAGGTTGTTGCCGTAGTCGAAGGTGATCGCGCCGCGGTTCTGCAGCTCGATCATGGCGCGGATGTGCCGCGCCATCGTCTCGTACGATAAATGAACATACTTTTCCGGATTGGTTTTACGTAGCGCTAAAGCATCGTCGTAAGTCATGCCCGCGGGGACGTAGCCGGTCAGCTCGTCGTGCGCGGAGGTCTGGTCGGTGAGGATGTCGGGAACGATGCCGCGGGCGACGAGCGCTTCGAGCAATTCGACCGCGTTCGCGACGACACCGATCGAGATCGCCTCACCGTTGTCGCGCGCCTCGAGCGCGCGCGCGATCGCGGCATCGAGCGACGGCGCTTCTTCATCGAGATAGCGCTTTTCGATGCGGCGCTGGATGCGCGTCCGGTCGACCTCCGCCACGAGCGCCGTCGCTTCGTTCATGGTCGCGGCGAGCGGCTGCGCGCCGCCCATGCCGCCGAGGCCCGCGGTGACGACGAGCTTGTTGCGAAGCGTGTTGTTGAAGCGCTGCTTGGCCACCGAGGCGAAGCACTCGAACGTCCCCTGCAGAATGCCCTGCGTGCCGATGTAGATCCACGAGCCGGCGGTCATCTGACCGTACATCGTGAGGCCTAGCGCGTCGAGGCGGCGGAACTCATCCCATGTGGCCCAGTTGGGAACGAGATTCGAATTCGCGATCAGCACGCGCGGCGCGTATTCGTGCGTGCGAAACACCCCCACCGGCTTGCCCGACTGCACGAGCAGCGTCTCATCGTTCTTCAGGCGCCGCAGCGTGGCGACGATGGCGTCATAGCACTCCCAGTTGCGCGCCGCCTTGCCGATGCCGCCGTAGACGATCAGCTCCTCCGGCCGCTCCGCGACTTCCGGATCGAGGTTGTTCATGAGCATCCGAAGCGCGGCTTCCTGTTGCCAGCCTTTGCAACTCAGTTCCGTTCCGCGGGGCGAGCGAATGGCGCGTGGCGCGTGCAGCGTGGTGGTCATGGGGGGATTCTATCGTTGGGGCGTTGTCCGTTGCCCGTTGCCCGTTGCCCGTTCCCCGTTGCCCGTTGCCCGGGCCCGGTTGCGAGTTGCTCGGATCAGCTTTGCGCGTCACGCAAAGGCTGCTTTGGTGGAGCGG
>DASVUA010000586.1:0-2678 GCA_036387295.1 Thermoanaerobaculia bacterium
GTCGCCGATGATGTCGAGCAGGGTGCGGCTGACGAGCTCGTTGTCGTTGCGGAAGGTGGCGAGGTTGTTCGCTTTGTCCTGCAGTTGAAGCTGCTCGAGGCGCCACGTTCCGCAGTCGAGACATACCGGCATCGAAATCACACATTCCCACGTGCCGGAGCCGCCCGATCTGCATCCGAATCCGACGCGCGCGCTTTTGGCCGGACTGACGAACACGCCGCTGACCAGCGAGACGCCGGACTTGTCGTCGTCTGCCTGCACGAACACCGTGTTGCGCTCGCCGGCACGCATGGCCTGCTTGTCGAGCCACACCGATTTCAGCTGCGGCCCCGTTGCGTCGGCGTCGGCCGAGGTGACGCGGAAGCTCGCGCTCGGAGGAAGTCCGCCCTGCGCGCTGCTGAGGTTCACGCTGTTGCTGGCCTGATCGGTGAGCGTCAGGTACTTCACGATCCAGACGCCGGCCGGCGCGTCGTTCGGAATCACGATCCTGGCGATGAAGCGATTCGTCTCCGGCGATTCGCGCGTGCAGGCGAAGCCCTGCATCGATCCGCTCGGGCTGGCGATCACGCCCGAGACGCTGCGCACGCCCGAACGGTTGTCGTTCACGACCGCGGCGAAGACCGTCTCTTCGCCGTCGTGCACTTCCACCGGCTGAAACTGCGCGGCCAACAGTTGCGGCGGGCTCACGTCGGTATCGGGATCGTCCTCTTCGGCGCCGCCGCGAGGAGTCTCGCCCTCGCCGCTGCCGGATGGATTTTGTCGCGCGGGATTCGGCGATGCCTGCCGTTCGATCGCGGCGCGTTGCATCGGTTGCGAGGCCGCGGCAGGTTGCGGTTTCGGCTTCGGCTGCATGCCGAGCGCGGTGGCGATCGGCGAGACGACGCGATCGAACAGCGACGGTTTCGTCTCCGCTGCCGCCGGTGCGGCTGGGGGTGCGGTGCGCAGCAACTCGTTGTAGCGCTGCTCGCGCGCGCTCCGGTTCGACGTTCGCACCGACCCATCGCGCGACGTTTCTTCGACCGTTTCGAACGCGACCTCGGAGCCGCCGCGCGTGAACACGCCGCTGTCTTCCGTGCCGCTCCTGCGGCGCTCTTCCGCTGCTGCTTCTGCCGCTTCATTGCGCGCGGCGGCGACCGCGATCGGCTCGTACGAACGGAGCCTGAGCCACACCGCCGCCACGAAGACGATCGCGAGAATCGTGAAGAACAGCGGCAGAAACGCGACGCGCTTCAGTTGACCACTCCGGGAACGGCGAGCGTGAACGGCGCGATCTCGGCTTCGAACTGCTCGCCGCTCCGCGTGCGCATCGTGTAGCTGCCCTGCATCGTCCCCATCGACGTCGGCAGAGGGCAGAAACTCGTGTACTCGAACGACTGCCCCGGCTCGAGGATCGGGAACTCGCCGACGACGCCGGGCCCCTGAACTTCCTCGACGTTCCCGTTCTCATCGGTGATGATCCATTCGCGGCTCACGAGTTGAGCGACTTCCGAGCCGCTGTTCGTGATCGTGACGTGATACGCGAAGTAGTACGTTTCGCGATCGCTGCGGTCGGCAAGATACTCGCTCTCCACTTTGATCCTGATGCCGCGTGTGGTCGTGTCCGACATGACGTTCTGGTCTAGAGCGCGCGCGCCGCGCACATTGTTCCCGTTCCTCGTGATTGTGCTGTCGATTGTTGCATGCGCGCGTGCCGCGGAGCCGCCGCCGCAGCAGACGCAACCGCTGCAGCACGTCGCACCGCCTGCGCCGGAGATCTCGACGTTCGTCGTGCCTATCCGGACGAGCCTCGCTTCGCTCGCTCCCGACATCGAAGCGCGCGTGCCGAAGACGTTCGACGGCGAAGAGCGCGAGCGCGGCATCGACATTCGTTACGACGTCGTTCGCGATCCGATCCGGCTCGAGATGATCGGCAGCGGTCTCCACGCTTCGACGACGGTGAAGTACGCGATCGAAGCGTGCCGCGGCCGCTTTCCATGCATCTCGTGCGGGTTCGACGAGACGCGCCGCGCGGCCGACATCCGGCTGCAGACGAAGCTGGACTGGGATCCGTCGTGGCGCCTTCGCTCGTCGACGCGGCTGCTGCCGGTGCATTACGCGAAGCCGTGCGAAGTGACGTGGCTCGATCTCGACATCACGCGCCGCTTCGTGGCGCCGGTCGTCGAACAGCAACTCGGCGCCGTGGCGCGGATCATCGACAAGAGCACGCCCGCGCTGACGAATCTGCGGCCTCGTGCCGAACAGATCTGGACGTCGCTCCAGGCGCCGGTCGAGCTGGCACCGCGCACCTGGCTGGTGCTCGAGCCGTCGACCGTGGCACTGACGCCGATCAGCGGTTCGGGCTCGATCGTCACCTCGACGCTCGTGCTGCGTGCGCAGACGCGCGTGATCGTCGGCGAGAAGCCGGCGCCCGCGCGCAAACCGCTCCCCGCGCTCTCCACCGCCCCCACCGGCACGCAACCGGCCGTGCGCGTGCCGGCCGATGTGCATCTGCCGTACGAAGAAGCGGCGCGCTTCATCCCGAAAACGCACACCATCGACGGGAAGCCGCTGACGATTCGAAGCGTAAAGATCTCCCCTGCCGGCGGAGGCCGCGTGCTGATCGAAGCGGACATCGATTACCGCGGCGGCCTGTTCCGCAACTACAGCGGCGCCATTTTTCTCGAAGGCACGCCGCGGTA